>JAIBFE010000219.1 GCA_019459705.1 Thiobacillus sp.
ACCCCGGCCGAGGAAGGCCTCGCCGACGCGGACAAGATCCCGGCTCACCTGCCCAGGGCTGGAACTGGGGCTACCGCTCGATGACCACGGTCAAGGGTCTGTTCACCGCCGGCGACGGCGTGGGTGCATCCGGCCACAAGTTCTCCTCCGGCTCGCACGCCGAAGGCCGCATGTGCGCCAAGGCCATGGTCAAGTACTGCATCGACAACAAGGATTGGAAACCCGAACTCGACACCTCCGTCGAGCAGCTGGTGGAAGAGATCTACAAGCCGGTGCGTACCTACCTTGAGCACAAGGACTACACCACGGCGATCGACGTCAACCCCAACTACATCACGCCCAAGATGGCGCAGTTCCGTCTGCAGAAAATCATGGACGAGTATGTGGCAGGTGTCGCGACTTACTACACCACCAACGCAAACATGCTGGGCGTGGCAGAAGAGAAGCTGAACATGCTGAAGGAAGACGCCGAGAAGATGCGTGCGAAGGACCTGCACGAACTGCTGCGCGCCTGGGAAAACTACCACCGTATCCTGACGGCGGAAGCCCACATGAAGCACATCCAGTTCCGTGAAGAAAGCCGTTACCCCGGCTTCTACTACCGCATGGACAAGAACTTTGTCGATGAAGAGAATTGGCATTGCTTCGTGAACTCGGTCTACGACAAGAACTCCAAACAGTGGAACTGCTTCAAGCGCGCCCACGTGGACCTGGTCGACAAGTCCAAGCTGTTCAAGCCCGCTGCTCACTAATTCATCAGTGAAGCAGTAAACTCCGGGCGCCTCCATGGCGCCCGGTTTTTTTCCGGCTTCAATAACAGCGAGGCAAGCAAGGTTGTTCAGCATCCAGTCGAAAGCGCGTACCCTACGCACTCCCGACTGGTTGTTGCTGGTTTTTTGAAGTGAGGGGCCAAGCCCCACGAGGTTGAAACATGAACGAAGCTGAATTTAAAGACATGATCGAAGACTCTCCGTTTGCGGGCAGTCCGGTCAAACCCATCATGCTGACGGAAGACGCAAAGCTGCAATTCCGTTGCCATCGCAACGTCAAATGCTGGAACGCATGCTGCAGCAACATCGACATTCCGCTGACCCCCTACGACATCCTGCGCCTGAAAAAACGCCTCGACATGTCGTCCGGCGAGTTTCTTAACCAGTATTCGGTGCCGTTCGAGATGGACAAGGACGGTATGCCCGGCGTCAAGCTGAAACCGGTCGAGGGCGGCACCGCCTGCCAGTTCATGACGCCCGAAGGCTGCGGCGTCTACGAAGATCGCCCCACCGCCTGCCGCTACTACCCGGTCGCCCTGTTGACGATGCGCCGCTCGGACGAATACATCGACCGCAGCGCCTATGCCATGGTGAAAGAACCACATTGCCTTGGCCATTTCGAGGACAAGACGCAGACCATCGAGGAGTACCGCCGCGAACAGGGCGTGGCCGAATACGACGAGAAAGCCCATGCCTGGCGGCAACTGGTGGTGAAGCGCAAGTCGGCCGGACCCGCCATTGGCAAGCCGACGCCGGTGTCCAATCAGCTGTTCTTCATGGCGAGCTACGACGTCGACCGTTTCCGTGCCTTTGTCATGAGCCCCAGCTTCAACGACACCTATGACATTCCGATCGAGGTGATGGCCACGCTGATCGCCGACGACGAGGCCCTGCTCGACTTCGGCCTGAACTTCCTGCGCCACACGCTGTTCGGCGAAAAGTTCGTCGAAGAGCGGCCGGATGCCTACGAGAAGCGCCTGGCGCGCCGCCGCGCCCTGGCCGAGCAGGACAAGGAAGCCGAATTCCAGAAAAAGATGGAGCTGGAAGACGACAAATATTCAGGCGAACACTGATTCCCCATGCGTTCGCTCGCACTTGTTCTGCTCGCCTTTCCAGCCCTGCTCCCCATGGGTGCAGCGGCGCAGGCCACGCTCAACAAGTGCATCGACGCACAAGGCAAGGTCACTTATTCCAACCTGCCATGCCGCAACGCCCGGGAAACCCGCGCGGTGGCAATCGATCCCGCACCGCCGCCGGATCCGGTTCGAAAACGGTCCGTTCAGGTGCAAACCGTCCAGCCAGCGAAGCCTTCCGAATCCATGCCGGCAGTTGCTCCGAAAGAGCCCGCACCCATTCGCCTCGAAACCCGGCAGACTTCCGGAAAACCGGTCTCGCGTGCCTCGGCGCGCCAGTGCGCCGCGCTGACCGACAAGCTGGGCCAAGTGTTCGACAAGATGGACCAGGCGCGCCGCAAGGGTTATACGCAGGCGCAGATGGACGAGTGGAATCAGGAAGTCAAAGAACTCGAACGCACAAAACAGCAAACCGGCTGCTTCTGAGAAATCCACCCGATCATGAACGCACGCACCCTCGACCCAGCCCACCATCTCATCGAAAAAGAGCCGTATTACGAAGCGGTCGGCGACGAAATCCAGCTGTTCGAAGCCGCCTACCGGCAGCAGATCCCGGTGCTGCTGAAAGGCCCCACCGGCTGTGGCAAGACGCGTTTCATGGAACACATGGCGTGGCGGCTGAAGCGCCCGCTGATCACGGTGTCGTGCCACGACGACCTCACCGCCTCCGACCTGGTGGGACGCTATCTGGTCAAGGGCGGCGAAACCGTATGGGTCGACGGTCCCCTCACCCGCGCGGTGCGTTGCGGCGGCATCTGCTACCTCGATGAAATCGTCGAGGCGCGCAAGGACACCATGGTGGTGATCCACCCGCTGGCCGACGATCGCCGCAGCCTGCCGATGGAAAAGCTCGGCCAGATGGTCGAGGCGCCACCCGAATTCTGCCTCGCGATTTCCTACAATCCCGGCTACCAGAGCGTGTTGAAGGATCTGAAGCAATCGACCCGACAGCGCTTCGTCGCGCTGGAATTCGATTACCCGTCCGCCGCGCTCGAGCGCCGCATCGTCGCCACCGAGTCCGGCGTATCCGACGCCGTTGCCGACAACCTCGTGCGCTTCGCCCAGATGACGCGCAACCTCAAGGGCAGCGGCCTGGAGGAAGGCGCCTCCACGCGGTTGCTGGTGCATGCGGGCAAGCTGATCGCCGACGGCATCAGCCCGGTCACGGCGTGCAAATCCGCGGTC
>JAIBFE010000225.1 GCA_019459705.1 Thiobacillus sp.
CACCTCGGCCTGCAACAGGATGGCGTCGAGCAGGCCGTCGATATTGGTGTTGGCCTTGGCCGACACCTCGACGAACTGGGTGTCGCCGCCCCATTCTTCGGGGGTGACGCCCTGCGCGACGAGTTCCTGGCGGATGCGCTCAGGGTTGGCATCGGGCTTGTCGACCTTGTTCACCGCCACCACCAGGGGCACGCCTGCTGCCTTGGCGTGGTGAATGGCTTCGATAGTCTGCGGCATCACGCCGTCGTCCGCCGCTACCACCAGCACCACGATATCGGTGGCTTTCGCGCCGCGTGCCCGCATCGCGGTAAACGCCTCGTGGCCCGGGGTGTCGAGGAAGGTGATGACGCCTTTTTCGGTTTCGACGTGGTAGGCGCCGATGTGCTGGGTGATGCCGCCGGCTTCGCCGCTGGCCACCCGGGTGCGCCGGATGGTGTCGAGCAGCGAGGTCTTGCCGTGGTCGACGTGGCCCATCACAGTGACCACCGGCGGACGGGAGACCAATTCCACTTCGCCGGCTTCGCCGGTATCGATGAGGAAGGCTTCTGGCGTATCGAGCGCGGCAGGCTTGCCGATATGGCCCATTTCCTCGATCACGATGATCGCCGTTTCCTGGTCGAGTACCTGGTTGATGGTCACCATGCTGCCAAGCTTCATCAGCGCCTTGATGACCTCGGCCGCCTTCACCGACATCTTGTGGGCGAGTTCGGCCACGGTGATGGTTTCCGGCACCAGCACCTCACGCACGACCGGCTCGGTCGGCGCGACGAAGGTGGTTTCTTCATGACCGGATTTGGACTTGCCCTTGCGGCCGCGCCAGCCTGCTTCAGGTGCAGCACCGCCACGGGTCTTGAGCCCGCCCTTGCGGCGCGCAGCATCGTCTTTCCAGGTGCCGCCGGCTTTCTTGTCCGGACCCTTGGCGCCCTTGACTGCCGCCGGCTTGTCCGGTTTGTGCAGGGTTTTTTCGGTGGGGGTGGCGGGTGCAGCGGGGGCGGCGGCTTTTTCCGCTGCCACCAGCTTGGCCGCTTCGCGTGCGGCTTCAGCCTGTTTGCGCAGAGTTTCGCGTTCGATGCGGGCCTTGGCGTCCGCGGCCTGACGTTCCTGCAGCGCCGTGTGGCGGCGCGCTTCTTCTTCACGTGCCTTGACTTCGGCTTCGTTCAGGATCGAGGCTTTCTTGATGCGGGTGGTTTTCTTCGCTACCGGGGCGGCTTCAGCGGCGGGCTCTGCTGCTGCCTCGGTCGGCGCGGGGGCGGCTTCTGCGGCTACGACCGGTTCTACCACAGCGGGTTCGGCGGTGACGGGTTCGGCCTTCACGGGCTCTTTGGCGGGCTTGACCTCGACCGGTTCGACCACGGGCTCGGCAACAGGCGCTTCAACCTTGGTCTCGACCACAGGCTGAACGGGCTCCTCGATCTGCGGGGCGGGCTCGATTTCCGGCGCGACTTCTGCCACGGGCTGGGCCTCGGCCGCCAGTGCGGCGGCATCGCGCTTGACGTAGGTGCGCGACTTGCGCACCTCCACCTGGATGGTGCGCGATTTGCCGGTGCTGTCGGTCTTGCGGATTTCGCCGGTCTGCTTGCGCGTAATGGTGATCTTGGTTTTGCCGGTTTCGGCACCGCCACCGTGCATCTTGCGCAGATAGTCGAGCAAATGCGCCTTGTCCGCTTCGGTGACGGGATCGACGACATCATTTTTGCTGACGCCTGCCGCTTTCAGCTGTTCAAGCAACAGCTGGGGCGGCAGTTTCAGTTCCTGTGCGAATTGTTCAACGTTCATGCAGTCCTCTTAGCCTTGGGCGAACCAGGGCGCGCGTGCTGCCATGATCAATTGTTTGGCGCGTTCGGCATCCATGGC
>JAIBFE010000228.1 GCA_019459705.1 Thiobacillus sp.
TGGCCCTTAGCAAACAGCGAAACAGCGGGAGAAGTTAGGCAAATGCTCTCTTTTCAGACTCTAATCGAATGGCTCATCCTGGGCATCGAAGTCCTCGCGATCGTCATCATGGTTGCATTCATCAGCGTCGGCACCGTGCGCTGGCTTCTTCAGTCCAGAAAGCAGTTCGAGCATGCGTATAAGAGCTATCGCATACTGCTGGGTAAATCTTTGCTAGTCGGACTCGAACTTCTGGTGGCGGCCGACATCATTCGCACCGTAACCTTGGAATTGACGCTGATGAACCTTGCGACCCTGGCGCTCCTCGTGCTGGTCAGTACGGCCTTGGGCTGGGCGCTTACCTTGGAAGTCGAGGGCCGTTGGCCTTGGCAGGAAAAAAAGGAAGCTGTCCGAGAGCCCTGAACCGCGAGCATTGCGGGTGAAGTGGTGGAGCGGATTGATTCACCCCTGGTTTGCTTGACGCAGTAAACCTCGTGCTTGCGCGTCCGCTTTGGCTTGAACGGACGTTGGGCAAATACACCGTGCCGTATCACTTAAGAGTCGGGTTCTGCCGTCCGAACTGAGAAAAGCGTTCGTCCAAGAGCGAGAGGCGAGCCAACGACCGATCTTGCGAGTACTGCGGACGCATTAAATCGAAAAGCTGTTGTCGCTTTTGGCCGAACATGAGACGTTCGTCGCAAACCGCCTGGACGTCCGCTCCGGATCGGATTGAACCTTTCAGCAGATTCGCGGCAGCGGATCGTCTTCCAGTTCGTCGAGCACGCGGCGGCCGCCGAGGCCGGTTTCCAGGATCACCCGTGCACCCCCCGTTTCGATGCGGGCGATGATGGCGGCGTCGCGGCCTTCGGGCAGGGCGCGCCAGCGGGCGAGCACCTCGTCAGCGGCGAAGGGGTCGGCGACGGCGACGACGCGGCCTTCGCATGCCAGGAAGTACGGGTCGTACCCCAGCATTTCGCAGACCGACACGACTTCAGGACGCAGCGGCACCGCGTTCTGGTCGAGCGCCACGCTGTGGCCGCTGGCGCGCGCGATTTCATGGGCGACGGTGGCGAGTCCGCCGCGCGTCGGGTCGCGCATGAACTTGAGATCGGGAAAGTCGCGCACGGCGCGCGTGAGCGGCAGCACCGAGGCGGAGTCGGAACGCAGCTCGCCCGACAGGCCGAACTGTTCGCGCGCCAGCATCACTGCGATGCCGTGGTCGCCGACCGGGCCGGATACCAGCACCACGTCGCCCGGTGCGATGCGATCCATGGCGAGCCGGGTGGCCGCGCGGCGGACGCCGATGCCGGCGACGGACAGATACAGGCCGCTGCCTTCGCCGCGCCGCACCACCTTGGTGTCGCCCGCCACCACGGCGACGTGGTTCTGCCGCGCGGCCCGTGCAAAGCTGGTGATGTAGCGGTCGAGCGCGGCGACTTCGAGTCCTTCCTCGATGAGCGCGGACACGGTGAAGTAGAGCGGATCGGCCCCGGCCACCGCCAGGTCGTTGACCACGCCATGCACGGCCAGCGAACCGATGTCGCCGCCGGGAAATTCCAGCGGCTCGACGGTAAAGCCGTCGGTGGTGACCATGATGTCGCCATCCACATGCGGCAGCGTGACGGCGTCGGCGTCGGTATCGAGCAGCGGGTTGCCGAGATGCCGCGAAAAGATGTCGGTGATGAGTTCGCGCATCAGGCGGCCGCCGTTGCCGTGCGCGAGGAGGATGCGGGTGTCGTTCATGGGTTTTTTATTGATGGAGAAATTCGATGACCAGGCCGAAGCTTAACCCGGCATCGTTGACGGGAACACGTCGGGGCAGATGTACGCTGAAGCCGGCGGCCTGGAGCCGCTCGATTGCGGCTTCGGCAAGCAGGCGATTCTGGAACACGCCGCCGGTGAGGCCGACGGAGCGAGTGCCGGTTTGCGCGCGCAGCTGTTGGGCCTGTTCGACCAACGCCTGCGCCAGGCTGAGATGGAAGCGGGCCGCACGTTCGGCTACGGGGCGGGCAGCGTCGGTCAGCATGGGCAGCAGCGGTGCCCAGTCGGTACGCCACACACTGGTGGCGTCGCGTTCCAGCGGCAGTTCGACGACTTCGCCTGTGGCGGACGACGCTGCCGCTTCCAGCCGCATCGGGCCTTCGCCTTCGAAACTGGCGTGAGTGCATATGCCGCACAGCGCAGCCGCCGCATCGAACAGGCGGCCGATCGATGAACTGGCCGGACTGTTCAGCCGGTGCGACCATGCCTGATGCAAGGGCTCAGGCGCGAAGGGTGCCGGCTGGCCGGTCTCCCACAGCAGCGCCGCAGCGGCGCGCCAGGGTTCGCGGCCGGCCTTGTCTCCACCGGGCAGGCGAAAAGGTCGGAACGACGCGGTGCGCTGCCAGCGGCCGGGCGCGCCGATGAAGGCTTCGCCGCCCCATAGCGTGCCGTCCTCGCCGAGACCGACGCCATCCCAGGCGAACACGATCCATTCGTCCACCTGCGGAAACTCCCACGCCAGCGCCGAGGCGTGGGCGGGGTGGTGCCAGACCTCAGTCAGGGGCAAATGGCTGTCGCGGGCAAAGCGGCGATAGCCGTAGCCGGGATGCCGATCCACCAGCAAGCGCGAGGCGTGCACCTGATACAGGCGCTGCAGGTCAGCCGCCACCTGCGCCAGGGTGTCGAGGCTGCGCGCCGTGTCGAGCTCGCCGATGTGCGGCGAGATGACGGCGCGCGTGCCCCACGCAAGACACACGGTGTTTTTCATGTGGCTGCCGAGCGCCAGCACGGGCTCGGCAAGTGGCGAGGGCAATTCGAATTCCAGCGGTGCACTGCCGCGTCCCGGGCGCAGCGGGCGTGGCACGCCGGCAATGACGCGATACACCGGATCGTCGGCCGGCCGCACGATGGGGCGATTGTGGTGCAGGAAGGCATCGGCGAGATGGCTCAACCGGGTCTGCGCTTCCGTGTTGTCAGTCAGCACCGGTTCGCCGGAGAGGTTGCCCGAGGTGGCCACCAGCGGCCCGGCAAAATCGTTCAGCAGCAGATCGTGCAGGGGCGAGTAGGGCAGCAGGCAGCCGATTTCCGCGAGGCCGGGGGCAATGAGGTCGGACAGGGGCACATCGGCGCGCCTGGGCAGCAGCACGATGGGGCGCTCGGGCGAAGCGAGGGCCGCTTCCAGTTCCGGCGGAACGTGAACCGCGCGGCGCACATCATCGATATCGCGGAACATCACCGCCAGCGGCTTGGCCGGGCGCGGCTTTCTCGCACGCAGCGTCGTGACGGCCGCATCGTTCCTTGCATCGCACATCAGGTGGTAGCCGCCGACGCCTTTCACCGCGACGATTTTTCCCGCACGCAGCGCAGCGACGGTCGCGGCCAGCGCCGCCTGATCGCCCTCGTGCGTCTCTTCGCCGGAAACGAATTGCAGATGCGGTCCGCACACCGGGCAGGCAATCGGTTCGGCGTGAAAGCGGCGGTCGAGCGGGTTCCCGTATTCCTGCCGGCAGTCCGGACACAGCACGAAGTCGCGCATCGCCGTGTTGGGACGGTCGTAGGGCAGGGCGGTGATCAGGGTGTAGCGCGGGCCGCACTGGGTGCAGTTGATGAAAGGGTAGCGATGGCGGCGGTTGGCCGGATCGTGCAGCTCAGTGAGACAGTCGGCACAGACGAAGCCGTCAGGCGGCAGATGAATGTCGGCGCCAGTCGATGTTTCGCTGTCACGTATGGAAAACGCTTCGGCGTGTTCGGGTTCGCAGGCTGCGACGGCAAGCGGGCCAGGGGCGGACAAGGGGGGCGCTCCCGTCAGCAGTCCATCGCTGAAACGCTGGAGCTGCGCGGGCGTGCCTTCGGCGTGGATCTCCACCGCGCCGTTGACGTTGCGCACCCAGCCGGTGATGTCGTGTTGGTGCGCGAGTCGATAGACGAAGGGCCGGAAGCCCACGCCCTGAACCCTTCCACCGATGGTGATGAATCGGGCGATGCGCTCAGGCATCGACGGCTACGCGCACGCCGCCTGCCCACCAGATGCGGCAGGCGCCTTCGTCCGACACCATGCAGGGACCGACCGGGTTGCGCGGCGTGCAGGCCTTGCCGTAGATGCGGCACTGGTTGGGGTAGATCTTGCCGAGCACCACCTGCGCGCAATCGCAGCCGGGCGGCATTTCGCCGGCGCGGCGGCGGGTGGGGTCGGCGTGGTCGGGGAACAGCAGGCGCGCGTCGTGTTGGGCGAAAGCGGGTTTGAGCGCGTAGCCCGAGTTCGGGATGATGCCGATGCCGCGCCAGTTGTATCAGTTCGATGCGCCGCAGCCGGCCCTGATCGAGCATCAGTTTGAACAGGCAGGAATGGTCGTTGCGCAGCACCGGATCAACGGCGTAGTCGTCGATGAAGTCGCCGGTGTCGTAGAGAATGGGGCGGCCCTGGTAAATC
>JAIBFE010000239.1 GCA_019459705.1 Thiobacillus sp.
GTGATGCGGTAATGGGTGTGGCCGTTGGCCTGCCACGATTCCATGCCCTTGCCGTGGCTGTCCCAGAAGTCTGCGGGCAGTTCGCGCAGGCCGGCATACAGGAGGTCGGTGTCTTCCAGCACCTTGTCGTTGAAGTAGTCCTCGGCGGGCAGCCCCAGCGCACGCGCCTTGATGCGCATGTTGATGTCTTTCGACACCAGAATGACCTGGCGCTTGGGATGGTGGCGCGACAGGAACAGCACCACGCCGAGGATCTGGTTGTCGACCTTGCTGGTCGGCAGGCTCATCGGGATGTCGCCGGTGATCGCCTGGGTCTGCAAAAACAGCTTGCCGGTAGCGGCATTGTGGCTGCGCTGCGCGAGCGGCACCCCGTCCTCGATGCTGTCGAGCGTGCTGACGATTTCGTCGATGAAGCGACTGGCCTGGCGCGCGTTGCGCGACACTTCGGTCATGCCCTTCTTGTGCATGTCGAGTTCTTCCAGCGTGGCGATCGGCACGTAGATGTCGTGCTCCTCGAAGCGGTACAGGCTGGTGGGATCGTGCATCAGCACGTTGGTATCCAAAACGAACAGCTTGGTCTGGGCGGCGGATTTTCTCGGCATGGCAGGGTCGTGTTGTCGTGGATGAGAATGCTTTCATCCTACCTCAAGCGGATGGCGACTTGTCCAGTGGAAAAAGTAAAGATGAAACCGGTCCACCTGCGCGGAACAGGCAGCGGATTTCTCAGTAGAATGGCCGATTCAGACCAATAGATTTTGATCCCCAGCATGAATCGTCGGTGGGCCTTGCTGTGTCTGGCATGGATGTGGGCGCAACCGCTCCATGCACAGGTTGCCGCGCACATCCTGCTGCAGGATTCGCCGCTGGCCGGGTTCCAGTATCACGCCGGCAAGGCGCTGTGGCCGCAGATGCAGGTCGGCGATGGCCTCACCCTGATCCGCGAGCCGGACAATCCGCACGACGCGAAAGCGGTGCGGGTGGAATGGCAGGGCCACAAGATCGGCTATGTGCCGCGACGCGAGAATGCCGACGTGGCACGTCTGCTCGACCGGGGACAGATGCTGGTCGCACGCATCGTGCGGCTGGCCGAGGTGCGTGACCCATGGTCGCGGGTGCGCTTCGAGATCCTGGTTCCCTTGCAGACGGACTGAACGGAAAAAGACATGAAGCGTCTGGTCATATTCACTGTGCTGGCGTTCGGCTGGCTGGCTCAGGCCGTGGCGAATTCCCTGCCGCTCGCAGGTCTCACCTTGCCGCCCGGATTCGAGATCGAGCTGTTCGCTCGCGTGCCCAATGCGCGTCAGATGGCGCTCGGCAAACACACCCTGTTTGTCGGCAGCATGCGCGCCGGTAAGGTCTATGCGGTTCCGCTGCAAGGGCCGCGCAAGCCGCTGGTCATTGCAGACGGCCTGAATCTGCCGGTCGGGGTGGCGTTTCGCGATGGAGACCTGTATGTGTCGGCGGTCAGCCGCATTCTGCGGCTGCGCGACATCGAGGCGCGCCTGAACAAACCGCCGCGCCCCGAAACCGTCAGCAGTGGCTATCCGGGCGACACCCATCACGGCTGGAAATTCATCGGCTTCGTTCCCGACGGCAGGCTCTATGTGCCGGTGGGCGCGCCGTGCAACATCTGCGTACCTGACCCGGACCGTTACGCGACGATCACAGCGCTCGACGTGGCGAACGGCACGATCGAGGTGGTCGCGCGCGGGGTGCGCAACAGCGTGGGCTTCGACTGGCATCCTCAAAGCGGCGAGTTGTGGTTCACCGACAATGGGCGCGACTGGCTGGGCGACGATGCGCCGCCCGACGAGTTGAATCGCGTGAGCCGGCCGGGCCAGCATTTTGGCTACCCGCATTGCCATGGCGGCACAATTGCCGATCCCGCGTTCGGGAGAAATCGGCGCTGCGCCGAATTCGTGCCGCCGGCGCAGAATCTGGGTGCGCATGTGGCCGGTCTGGGCATGCGCTTCTACACCGGCACGGCTTTCCCCGAACGCTACCGCAATGCCGTCTTCATCGCCGAGCACGGCTCGTGGAACCGCAGCAGAAAAACCGGCTATCGGGTGAGCATGGTGCGTCTGCAGGGCAACCGTGCAGTGAGCTACGAGCCCTTTGTCAGCGGCTGGATACAGGATGGCCGTCCTGATGATGAATCCGCCTGGGGCCGCCCGGCTGATGTGCTGATGATGCGCGATGGCAGCCTGCTGGTGTCGGACGACCATGCCGGCGCGATTTACCGCGTCGTCTATCGCGGCAACCGGTAAAATCGCACGGATGAATTTGCTAATCCTCGATACGTCCACCGAATACTGCTCGGCCGCGCTGTGGCTGGATGGCCGCATTCTCGCGTTTCGGGTGCTGGCCGAACAACGCCACAGCAGCCTGCTGCTGCCGATGGTCGATGAACTGCTGCGCGAGGCCGGCCTGACGCTGCGGCAGCTCGACGGCATCGGCTACGGCGCGGGGCCAGGTTCGTTCACCGGCCTGCGCATCGCCTGTGCGGTGACGCAGGGACTGGCGTTTGGCGCCGACTTGCCGGTGGTCGGCGTTTCCACGCTGGAATCGATTGCCGCGCAGACTGGCGCAGACCGGGTGCTGACCGTGCTCGACGCACGCATGGCCGAAGTGTACTGGGCGGCGTATCAGCGAGAAGGCGAGAGCTGGCGCGCCGTAAGCGAACCGCAACTGGCCTTGCCCGAATCGGTGGCCGTTCCCGGTGGGGGCGACTGGGTTGGCGCCGGCAACGGCTTTGCCGTGCTTGGTGATGTGCTGCGCCCGCGCCTGGCGCCTCAACTCGTGCGCATAGACGACACGCTGATGCCCGATGCCGCAGCGATGGCAGCGCTCGCCGCCGCTGCCTTTGCGCGAGGGGAGGGCATCGACGCCGCCCTCGCCGCCCCCATTTATTTGCGCGACAAGGTTGCGCTGACGGTGGACGAGCGCCGCCTGAAAAAAACCGCATGAGTTCCCTTCCAGATATTCCGGTGCACGAGGTTGCGCACCACCTGCGCCCGATGGCCGAGTCCGACCTGCCGCGCATTCATCGCATCGAACTGGCAAGTTATGACTATCCGTGGACACTGGGCAATTTTGCTGATTCGCTGCAAGCCGGCTACAGCATGTGGGTGCGCGAGGCCGATGGCGAAATCATCGGCTATTACGCGTTGATGGCAGCGGCAGGCGAAGCGCATCTGCTCAACCTCACCATCGCGCCGATGTGGCGGCGCCATGGCCTCGGGCGTGACCTGCTCGAACACTGTCTGGCGCGCGCCTGCGACCATCGTGCGGACAACCTGTTTCTTGAAGTGCGTACGTCGAATACAGCGGCCATCGCGCTGTATCACAGCAGCGGTTTCGTCGATCTGGCGGTGCGTCGTGGCTACTACCCCGCACGCGACGGCCGCGAGGACGCGCTCATCATGAAAAAGGAGCTGACGTGCTGAGCAGCGACGATGTGTTCAACGAACTGGGTATCGGTCCGGTCTGGCGCCTGCGCGAGACGCCGGGTTCCTCGCGCGCCGATGACGGGTCGCATGCCCCGGCGTATACCTGGGACACGCTCACTGACGCTGTCGCCCATTGCACCGCCTGCAAGCTTGCCGCCAGCCGCACCCAGGGCGTGCTCGGTGTCGGCGACCGCAACGCGGACTGGCTGATCATCGGCGAAGCGCCGGGCGCAGACGAGGACGCGCAGGGCGAGCCCTTCGTCGGCCAGGCTGGCAAGCTGCTCGATGCCATGCTGGCCTCGATCGGTCTCAAACGCGGCGACAACGTCTACATCACCAACGTGCTGAAATCGCGCCCCCCCGGCAACCGCAACCCAGAACCGGACGAAGTGGCCGCATGTCGTCCCTATCTGCTGGCGCAGATCGAGCTCATCCAGCCCAAGCTCATTCTCGCGCTGGGACGCTTCGCCGCGCATAGCCTGCTCGACACCGACGAAGCCATCGCCCGCCTGCGCGGCCGCGTGCACTCGTTCTGCAACGTGCCGCTGGTGGTGACCTATCATCCGGCCTACCTGCTGCGCAACCTGCCCGACAAGGCGCGCGCGTGGGAAGATCTGTGCCTGGCACGGCGTACGATGCAGATTCTGTAAATGCTTTTCTTATCCGCGTCCTTCGCGGATCGTTTTTTGCCTTTGGAATAGTCGATTTATGAAACTTCTGCATTCCGCGCTGCGCTTCCGCGTCAATTATTTTTCCGACCTCGGCCGTCATCAGGTGGTGATCTGGATGCCGGGCGATACGCCCCCGGTCGATGCGCAGGTCGATGTGGGGCCGAAGATCGAGCACGAAGTGCCGAACGAGGTGTTTCGCAGCGACATTGCGCCGCTGAAATTCGGGCGCTTCTATCCTTCGCAGCTGTTGCAGGCCGATGACGCCCCGGGCCCGATGTTCCGCGTGATGAAACTCAACGAGTCCAGCTTCGTCGCCAATTTCAGCCACCCGCTGCAGGGCCGCATCTTCAGCATCGACAGCGGCAAGAGTGATATCTCGACCGACCCCGTCGGCAAGGTGGAGCAGCTGCTGGAATGGAGCGGCATGGATACGCAGATGCAGACGCCGACCGATTTCGAGGGGCCGGATGCATTCCGCCGCGAGGACGAATTCCCCGACACCGAGTTCTACACGGTCGCCCGCAAGGTCACCCACGTCGACGCTGTGTGCGCGCGCCGCATCCAGGCGCTGTACCGCACCGTGCTGCCGGAAAATGCGCGGGTGCTCGACCTGATGGCGGGCTGGCGCTCGCATCTGCCGGACACCGTACAGTCGACGGTGGGACTGGGTCTGAACGCCGAGGAACTCGCCGACAACCCGCAGCTCGCAGAGCGTATCGTCAAGGACATCAACGCCGACCCGACGCTGCCTTTCCCCGACGCCAGCTTCGATGCCGTGGTGTGCACCGTGTCGTTCGAGTACCTGACCCAGCCGCACAAGATCGTCGCCGAGGCGAAGCGGGTGCTGAAGCCGGGCGGCATGTTCGTGGTGACGCTGTCGCACCGCTACTTCCCGCCCAAGGTGATCAAACTGTGGACCGAGCTGCACCCGATGGAGCGCATGGCCTGGGTTGGCACGCTGATCAAGCAGGCTGGTTTCAAGAAGGTGGAAACCTACGTCGAGCGCGGTCTCAAGCGGCCCAAGGACGACCGCTACGCCGACAAGCTGCCCGAGTCCGACCCGCTGTTTGCCACCTGGGGCGTGGCCCCCTGACCGGCGGGAGCGGCCAGCCGTCATGCCGCGCACGCTGGTCGGGCTGATCGCCGACACCCACGGACTGCTGCGTCCCGAGGCCGTCGCGGCGCTGAAAGGTTGCGCGCACATCGTCCACGCCGGCGACATCGGCTCGCGCACGGGCGAACCGCGGGACGTGCTCGATACGCTGGCGCGCATGGCACCGTTGACCGTGGTGCGCGGCAACAACGACAGTGCGAGCTGGGCGGCGCCGATCCCGTGCACGGCCGATATTGAATTCGATGGCGTGCGCATCCATGTGCTGCACATCCTCAACGAGCTCGCCATCGATCCCGTGGCGGCCGGAGTGAACGTTGTCGTGTCGGGGCATTCGCACCAGCCGCGCGTGGAAGCCTGGGCCGGCGTTCTGTTCGTCAACCCGGGCAGCGCGGGACCGCGCCGGTTCAGGCTGCCGGTCAGCGTGGCCCGGCTGTGGGTGGACGATGGCCGCGCCGAGGCGGAGTTGGTTACACTTCTGGGGTAAGGTTGTCTTTGGATCGACCGGGTGCCGATCTTCCGGGGCCAGGCTAATCACTTGAACGAGGAGCGCGACATGTTGAAATGGCTGATGGTGACTTTCATGGCGCTGGCGCTGTCCGGCTGCGGCTACAACACCCTGCAATCGACCGACGAGGACATCAAGGCGACCTGGGCCGAGGTGCTGAACCAGTACCAGCGCCGCGCCGATCTGGTGCCGAACCTGGT
>JAIBFE010000250.1 GCA_019459705.1 Thiobacillus sp.
GGCAGGCTTTCAACCAAGGGGGGGGGTAACCCGCCCACGTTTTTTTGTGGCAGGATGGAGGCGACCCCGGCGCCATGCCCCGGATTTTCTGCTCCCGTGCGGCGCGGCCGCGCGAGCCCTGCAGGGAATCGACAGGCGCGCCCGATATTCAACGTGTTCCGGAGGATCGTCATGCGCTTCATCCAAACCATCTGTGCGATCGGCTGCGTGCTGGGACTGACGGGGCCGGCGGCCGGCGCGGCGGCTGCGCCGCGCGAGATGGTGAAGGTCGATCCGGGCGCACACTACAAGGTGGTGTACGACATCCACTCCGACGAGGTCGCAGCAGGCATCAGCAAGGGACTGTATTACGCGCGCGGCCTGATCGAGGCCTACGGTAAGCAGGGGGTGACGCCTGCGCAGCTCGATATCCATCTGGTGCTGCATGGCGATGCCGCGCGGTTTCTGCTGATCGACGACACCTATCAGACGGCAGTAAACGATCCCTTCGCGACCAACCTGAATGCCAAGATCACGCAGGATCTGCTGAATCTGGGCGTGAGCGTGGAAATCTGCCACAGCGTGATGCGGGCGAAGGGCTGGACGCCCGCCGACGTGCTGCCCGGGGTGACCCTCGTGCATGACGGCTACACGCGTCTGATCAAGCTGCAGAACGACGGTTACGCCTATATCGGCGGGTTTTGAGCGTGCGGCGCATGAGCCGTTACCATGCCTTTCTGCTGAGCCTTTTCGCGGCCGTATGGGTGTGGGCGGCGATCGAGCCGAAATATCCGCACGACTGGTTGCTGGAAAACTACCTGGTGTTCATCTTCGTTCCGGTGATCGTGCTGACCGGACGCTATTTCAGGCTGTCCAATCTGTCCTACACGCTGATGACGCTCTTCATGCTGTTGCATGTGGTGGGCTCGCATTACACCTATGCCGAGGTGCCGTTCGGCACCATGCTGCAGCAGTGGTTCGGCTCCGGGCGCAACATGTATGACCGGCTGGTGCATTTCAGCTTCGGCCTGCTGCTGGCGTATCCGCTGCGCGAGGTGTTCATGCGGGTGGCAAAGGTGCGCGGGATATGGGCCTACTGGTTTCCGCTGGAACTGGTGCTGGCCTTTTCGGCGGCGTACGAGATCATCGAATGGCGGGTGGCTGCCCGTGTCGATCCCTCGGCGGGACTGGCTTTTCTGGGCGCGCAGGGTGATGTCTGGGACGCGCAGAAGGACATGGCGCTGGCGGTGGTCGGCGCGGCGATCACCCTGCTGGTCGTGGCCCTGATCCACTGGCGCCACGACCCGGCGTTTGGCCACGACCTGCGCGCCAGCCTTAAAATCGATCCGGGCGACAAGCCGCTGGGCGAGCAGGCCTTGCGGGAACTGCTCAAGGGCCGGCCCAAGTGAATTCAGGGACAATCCGAATTTCATCTATCCTTTCCAGAACCCGAGGACGTCATCATGCAAATGCGCAAGCCCGTTTTCCTTCTGATCGCCGGCCTGGCCCCGGCTCTTTTTTCGCCGGGCGTCCTAGCCGCCGATGCGCCGATGCGCAAATCCGGTCTGTGGGAGATCAAGTCCGAAACCAGCGCTGGCGGGCAGAAGATGCCCGGCCCGATGACGATGCAGATGTGCATCGATCAGAGCAAGGATGACATGACGGCCGACCCGAAGGATGCGCAGGACATGCGCAAGCGCTGCTCGAAGATGGACATGAAGCGCACGGGCAACGCGACGGTGATCGATTCGGTATGCATGATGGACGGCCACACCGCCACCGGCCGCACGGTGATCACCGGCAATCTGGCCACCGACTACCGGATGGAAAACACCACGCGCTTCGACCCGCCGATGCAGGGTATGCGGTCCACGTCGTCGACCATGAGCGGGAAATGGCTCGGCCCCTGCAAGCCCGGCCAGAAGCACGGTTCGACGACGATGTCCGGCATGCCGGGCATGGGTCCCGGCGGCCAGTTCAAGATGGATCCGGAAGCGATGAAACGCATGCAGCAGATGCAGCAGCAGTACGGCCGCTGATAACAGCGCGGACCGACAATCAACCAAGACCGATTACCCTGGGGAAAGACAATGGCCACACCCGATATCCGCAACATTGCCGTGTTTTGCGATTTTGAAAACGTGGCCATCGGGGTGAAAGAGGGCAACTACCCGAATTTCAGCATTCGCCCCGTGCTTGAACGGCTGCTGCTGAAAGGCAGCATCGTGGTGAAGAAGGCCTACTGCGACTGGGACCGCTACAAGGAATACAAGCGCGACATGCACGAGGCCGCGTTCGAACTGATCGAGATCCCGCATGTGCGGCAGTCGGGCAAGAATTCGGCGGATATCCGCATGGTGGTGGATGCGCTCGACCTCTGCTACACCAAGACGCACATCGATGCCTTTGTGATCATCAGCGGGGATTCCGATTTCTCCCCGCTGATTTCCAAGCTCAAGGAAAACGGCAAGAGCGTGATCGGGATCGGCGTGCGCGGATCGGCCTCCTCACTGCTGATCGGCAACTGCGACGAGTTCATTTTTTATGAGGATCTGGTGCAGATCAAGGCAGCGCAAATCAAGGCGCCGCCAAAAGCCGCCGCCAAAAAACCGGCGGCGCCTGCCCAGCCTGCCAAGGAAGCGGCCGGCAGTTCACCCCGGGCGGCGAGCCCGACCCGCCGGCGAGCCCGGCCTGCGATGGAAAAAGCGGCGACAGCCGATGATGGCCAGGCCGCAGGCAAGGCCGAGCCAAGCCCGGAAGAGAAAAAGAGCCAGGCGATCGAACTCGTGGTGAGCACGGTGGAGCAGCTGGTGGCGGAGCGGGGCGGCGAAGGCTCCATCTCGGCGTCGCTGATCAAGAGCACCATCAAGCGCATCCACCCGGGTTTCAGCGAGTCGGAATATGGCTACAGCGCGTTTGGCAAGATTCTGGACGATGCCCACAAAAAGGGCACGCTGGTGGTGGAAAGAAAGGAAGGCGGCGCAGTCATTGTCAGCCAGCCCCCGTCCAGGTCGTGAAGGCGGCTGATTGCGTCGCACCCGAGGAAGCGCGCTGAACCGGCTCGACGAGCGGGTCCGTTAGACGCGCCGGCTGCCCGTCCCTTTCCAGCTGATTGCCATTCAGGTGACAGGCCCCATGCTCGACCCCCAAATTCAAATACTGTTCTGGGTAGTGGCCGCATTGTTGATCGCGGTCGGTTTTGCCGGCTTGATCCTGCCGCTTGTTCCCGGCATTCCGCTGGTGTTTGCCGGGCTGGTGCTGCTGGCGTGGGCGGAGAATTTTGCCTATGTCGGCTGGCTGACGCTGACCGTGCTGGGGGGGCTGGCGCTGTTCAGCTACGCCATCGATTTCCTGGCAGCAGCGCTGGGCGCACAGAAGTTCGGCGCCTCGCCCTGGGCGATAGCCGGCGCTGCGCTGGGTGCGCTGGCCGGGCTGTTTTTCGGGCTGCCCGGCATGGTGCTGGGGCCGTTTGTCGGGGCCGTCATGGGCGAATTCAGCCGCCGGGCTTCTGTGAAAGCGGCGACGCAGGCGGGCGTGGGCGCAACGCTGGGCCTGCTGTTCGGCGCCTTGCTGAAAATTGCCCTGGTTTTCACCATGCTGGGCGTGTTCGTGCTGGATCGCCTGCTTTAGGCGGGGGCCGGCACGCGGCGTCCGTCAGGCTGAAACGCGACCGTACCCAGACTTTCATTGTTCCTGGAACAGCTGCATGACATCCGAACCCTGGTCGCGACGAGCCTGATTCTGAGGCTGTCTGGCTGCAGCAGGCTTGCGCTGGAGAACTACAATCAGATCGGCATGGGCATGTCTTGTGACGAAGTCACTCAGCTGATCGGGTCGCCCGATCGGGGCGACGGTGTGATGGGGATGCGTGCCTGTCTGCGGGGTGACGAAAAGCGTTCCATCCATGTGTTTCGTCGCAGACAAGGCCCTGCTGTTCTCGTCCGGCAACCTTCAAAAGCCCGCTGCGCGAAAACGGCAGTCCCTTCTCAAGTTACGTTGGCACGGACCGATTCAACGGGTATGGGCTTCGGGTAGCCCGTTGGCTGGATGTGAACCGTGCCGTACTGTCGTGGAGAGATGATGCTGCAGCAACCCAAAAGCATGGCCGCCTGGCTCGCTTTCTTGCGGCAGGCCGATATTCCTGTGTTGAAGCACACCACGCGCGAACTCGAACGCCTGCGCGCCGACGAGACGCTGCTCAATGCCCGCAGCATTGCCCATGTGGTGACCGACGACCCGCTGATGACGGTCAAGTTGCTGCGCTACATGCAGACGCACAAGCATCGCAACCAGACCTATGAGCTGGTCGATGTGAAGGGGGCGCTGCTCATGATGGGCCTGGATACCTTTTTCCGCGAGGTGCCGGCGATCCCGATTTCCGAAGACATGCTGCACGGCCACCTCGAGGCCCTGGTGCAGCTGCTGCATACCGTCCGCCGTGCGCAGCGTGCGGCCCATTACGCATTCGACTGGGCGTTGCGCCTGCACGATCTGCATGCGGAAGAAGTGCACGTGTCGGCGCTGCTGACCCATGTTGCCGAGATGCTGATGTGGTGTTTCAACCCCGCGCAGATGCTCGAAATCCACAGGCGACAGGAGGCCGACAAGAGCCTGCGCAGCGCGGAGGTGCAGAAACAGGTGCTGGGTTTCACCGGCCTGGAATTGCAGCGACAGCTGACGATCGAGTGGCAGTTGCCCGCGTTGCTGATGAACCTGATGGATCCGGCACAGGCCAATACGGCCCGGGTGCGCAATGTGATGCTGGCAGTCGATCTGGCCCGTCACTCCGCCCAGAGCTGGGACGATGCGGCCTTGCCGAACGACTTCCGGGAAATCGGGACGTTGCTGCGAATGGAACCGGACAAGGTGATGGGGCTGGTCAAGGCGGACCCGGCAAGCGATCAGGGCTAGGGCAGCGTTCCCGCCGCCCGGGCGGCGCAGCCTCAGGCCGGTCTGGGGATGACGCTTTCTTCCAGCTTGCGGGCGAGTTGGGCAATGGCCACGCCGGCAGGACAGCCAGGTGTGGCCTGCATCATCAGCTGGCGACGCATCACGGCCTGGCGCACTTCGGGATCGACGGGAATCTCGCCCATGCTGATCAGGTGGATGGGGCGGTCGGGTTCGGCGGGAACGAAGCGGTCGAGCACCTGCTGCAGCTGGTGGGTGATGGCCTGGCCGGCGCCAGTGCGGGCAGCCTGGTTGACGAGCACCCGAATGGTTTGCCGCTGCTGCTGCCCCACCAGCACCTTGATCGTGGCGTAGGCGTCGGTGAGCGAGGTCGGCTCGGGGGTGGCGACCATCAGCACTTCGGAAGCCAGCGAGACAGCGAACAGCACGACGTCTGAAATGCCGGCGCCGGTATCCAGCAGCACGACGTCGTAATGCGGCACCAGGCCGCTCACGATGCGCAGGAATTCGTCGCGCACTTCAGGCGTCAGGCGCGAATACTCGACCATGCCGGAGCCGGCCAGCAACACGGAAAAGCCCCCCGGCGCCTGCAGAATGGCGTCTTCCAGCTTGGCCTTGCCGGTGAACACGTCATGCAACGTGATTTTGGGATACAGGTTGAGCACCACGTCGAGGTTGGCCAGTCCGAGGTCGGCGTCGAGCACCAGCACCTTGTAGCCGCGCTTGGCCAGCGCGGCGGCGAGGTTGGCGGAGACGAAAGTCTTGCCGACGCCGCCCTTGCCGCTGGTGACGGCGATGACCTTGCCCAGCGGCCTCAGGGGTACCTTGGCCGTGTTGGGATGGCCTGTGGTGGGAGTCAGTACTTCGTTCATGCGCTTACTCGATGGGGAAGGGGGGGCGCGTCGCTGTCCACACTGTCGAGACCTGCCGGTTCGGCGAGGGGGAGATGGCCGAACAACAGGCCTTTCTCCTCGGCGCTGACCGAGATTTCCTGCGGCAGATCGAGATACACCTGGTTGCGTCCGTTACTCTTGGCGCGATACAGCTGCATGTCGGCGCGCTCGATCCACAGATCCGCCGTGGAGCGCACCCACTCCGGCGCGTAGGCGCCGCCGATGCTGATGGTGACCTGCAGGCTGGTCTGCGGCGTTGCAGCTATCGACAGCGATTCGATCGCCCGGCGGATGCGCTCGGCGACAGTGCGTCCGCAGGCGGGCCGGCAATTGGGCAGGACCATCGCGAATTCTTCGCCGCCATAGCGGACGACGGTGTCCATCGGCCGCACGCAGCCTGCCAGGCAATTGGCAACGGCCTGCAGCACCTGGTCGCCGACCAGATGGCCGTGGGTGTCGTTGATGTTCTTGAAGTGGTCGATGTCGAGCAGCAGCAGCAGCACCGATTCGCCGGAGCGCGCGACGATCTCGATCGAGCGCTCGAGCACCGAGCGGAAATGCCTGCGGTTGCCCAGCCCTGTCAGCGGATCCCTGAGCGAAAGCTCGCACAGGCCATTGACCACCCGCTGCAGGTAGCGAAGGGGCGACTCCCCCGGTTCCTGGAGACCGTCCTGCCCGGCGTGCTCCAGCAACGCGCGTGCGTCGTCAAGCCGTAGGTCTTGCAAATCGATCAGTGAGGGAGGAGTCAGGGAAGCCACAACGGGTTCGGGTACCTGGCGTTCAAATCAAGCAAAAGGACAGGAAGGGGAATCCCCCTGCTGCCCCGATGGCCAAGTATGTGGGCATTTGCGCCATTGATCAAGCACCCGCTGGACGATCAGGCAAGCCTGGTCTAACCGGGTGGCCTCGCTGCGGATCGGTGCGCACCGGTCGCAGAAACGGCGCGATCACCCTGCAGGTGATCGCGGTCAAACGGCGTATGCGAGGATTTCAGCCGCGTCGCGTGCGCGTTTGAACAGCACGGCTGCGATGATGCGCTCGGACCGGGCTGCGTCCCCGGTGAGCTTGGCGGCTAGGCTACGCTGCCGAAGCTGGGGTCACTGGCCATGAAGGGGGCTTTCAGCCCGGCCAGGCGACAACTCTGTGCGATGGGACCGCCCGGAAACAGGGTGTACAGATATTTCAGGCCGCCTTTCTGGTGGAAATGCTCATCCAGGGCGTCGTGCAGATCGCGCAGATTGATGGCCGTGTCGTCGGCGTGATGTGCATAGTAGGTCTGCAGGGCACGAATGGCTTCCCAGTGGTCTTCAGTCAGCTTCAGGCCCTCCTCGCGTGCGATTTCCATGGCTTCATCCCGCGTCCACTCCAGCGGAGCATGGGGAAAGTCGGGGTCGATCACGGACTCCCGGACAAGCCGGTTGATATCGGTCGAAACATGCAGCATGGTCATCTCCTTGAAGGCTGTCTGGACCTTCTTAAAAATAGGTCAGGCCGCCTCTGCATACAAGGATCGTTTGCCGTACGGCCGCCTCGATCGCGTTGTCGTGACGCCCATAAATAAAGACCCGGACCCGAACGGGTCCCGGGCTTTATTTATGGGCACGGGGCGCATGCACCCCGACCTGCTTAGCGGCGGCTGCCGCCACGCGAGGAGGTGGCGCTGCCTGAACCCGACTGCAGGGTGGTGGTGTCCAGATAACGGTTCACCGTGTCGGCACCGGCACCCTGGCGCACGAAGTCGGCAAACTCGGTTCCGCTGAGGTCGCTCTCGATGCGGGTGTTGTGGATGTCATTCGGCATGTTGGCCCAGCCGGCCCCGTTGGGGCTGTTGTGGTCGGCCAGCGCTGACACCGAGAAGAGGGCAGCCAGGGAACCGATGACCAGGGCGTGTGCGGTTTGCTTCATGAGTAACTCCTATTCAGATTTGAGTATCCGGCATGCAGTTGATTGCATGCGGTGAGTGCATGGTAGGCAGGGGGTGTGGCCGGGTTGTGTCGCGGCCGTTCCAGAATGTGACAGTCTGTGACAGATGCGCCGGGCGGACTAAGCTGGAAGCGTCCGATTCATGCGAGGAGTGCTGCCATGGCAAAACGATCCTATCCGTTGCCCAAGGTATACGGCCTGCTGGAACCGGGGCCGGTGGTGCTGGTGACGACCGCCCGCAAGGGGCGCGCCAACATCATGACGATGTCGTGGCACACCATGATGGAATTCGAGCCGCCGCTCGTCGGCTGCGTGATCAGCGGGCGCAATGCATCGTTCGACACGCTGAAGGCGACGAAGGAATGCGTGATCAATATCCCGACGCGGGATCTGGCGAAGCAGGTGGTGGGGGTAGGCAACTGCTCCGGACGCACGGTCGACAAGTTTGAAAAATTTGGCCTCACGCCAGTCGAGGCCTCGCAGGTCCAGGCGCCGCTGATCGCCGAATGCTACGCCAGCCTGGAATGCCGGGTGGCCGATACGCAGCTGGTGAACAGCTACAATTTTTTCGTTCTCGAGGTCGTGCAGGCCTGGGTCGACACCGCCATCAAAAAACCACAAACGCTGCACCATCGCGGCAACGGCCTGTTTGCTGTGGCTGAGGAGACGGTCAAGCTGCGCTCAGGCATGAAATAGGGCTGGCAGGAGTCTGATTTCACTGTTTTGCCAATTTGGCATTGGATTCCCGATACAAATTGATAGTCTGAATATCAGCAGTCTGTTCAAACGGAAGGGGACATCATGAGCATTGCAAAAACCATCGAAGTCACGGCGAGTTCCAAGAAGAGTTTTGAGGACGCGCTCAAGCAGGGGATCGCGAAGGCGGCCGAGTCGCTGGAGAACATCACCGGCGCCTGGGTGATGGATCAGAGCGTGAAGGTGAACAAGGGCAAGATTGCCGAGTACACCGTGAGGATGAAGCTGACCTTCATCCTGAAGTAAGTCCCAGGCAGCAGGGCCGGGCACGGCTGCGTCAGTCCGGACAGCGTGTCCGGCCCAGGGTCGCGCCGAAGACTCCCCGCATCCATTCCGAAGCCGCATAATGCGCGCTGCGTTTTGGCCGCCTGTGCGGCAGTCTGAGTTCATGCCCAATCTCCCTTACTGGCGCCTGTCCGGTTTCTATTTCTTTTATTTCGCCTTCGTCGGCGCGATGTCGCCGTTCTGGGGGCTGTATCTGCAGTCGCTGGCGTTCAATGCGTTCCAGATCGGCGTGCTGATGTCGCTGCTGCAGGTGATGCGGATCTTTGCGCCCAATATCTGGGGGCATATCGCCGACCGCACCGGTCGCCGCACGGCGATTGTGCAGATCGCGGCGCTCGGCAGCGTGCTGGTGTTCGCCGGCGTGTTTTTCGGCAGCAGCTTCTGGTGGCTGTTCGCGGTGATGGCGGCGCTCAGCTTCTTCTGGAGCGCGTCGCTGCCGCTGGTCGAGGCGATGACGCTGTCGCATCTGGGCGAGCGCACCGATGCCTACGGCCGCATCCGCCTGTGGGGCTCGGTCGGCTTCATTCTGGTGGTGGTGGGGCTGGGCTATGCCTTCGACACCGTTTCGATCAGCTGGCTGCCGTGGGCGGTGCTGGCGGTGATGCTGGGCATCGTCGCGTTCGCGCGGGTGATTCCCGAGGCCGAAATTCTGCCGCATGCCAGCGATCACATCCCGGTCTGGGCAGTGCTGAAGCGGCCTGAGGTGGCTTCCCTGCTGGCCGCTTGCCTGCTGATGGCGGTGACGCACGGGCCGTACTACACCTTCTATTCGATCTACCTGGTCGACCACGGCTACGACAAGTCCACGGTGGGCTGGCTGTGGGCGCTCGGCGTGCTGTGCGAGATCGGGATTTTTCTCATCATTCCGCGCATCTTTGCGAAGGTGACGCCGCGAAAGCTGATTGTGGCGAGCTTCGCTCTGGCGGTGCTGGGCTTCGTGCTGATCGGCTGGGGGGTGGAGTCGGCGTGGGTGGTGTGGGGGGCGCA
>JAIBFE010000288.1 GCA_019459705.1 Thiobacillus sp.
ATGAATTCGAGTTTCCTGAAGACCGACGAGCAGACGCTCGACGCATACGAAACCCTGCTGCTCGACGTCATCGAGGGCGATCGCTCGCTGTTCCTTCGCTTCGACGAAATCGAATGGCGTGGCGGGTGGTCGATCCTATCCTCAAGCACTGGGCGGTCGAGCGCGAATACATCCCGACCTATGCCGCCGGTAACTGGGGACCGTCCGACGCCAACCGTCTGTTCGACAGCGACGATCAGGTCTGGCGCAACGAACTGTAAGAGAGTTGCCAAATTGAAATTAGCCGAGTTATGACGCTGCCCGAATGGCGCGTGTTTGCCGATGCGGACTTGCTGGTGGCACGCCTGGCCGATGCATTGGCTGCCGAAGCCGAGGCTGCCATCGCAGCGCGTAGTGTGTTTCATCTGGTGCTGGCAGGCGGCACCACGCCGCTTGCACTCTATCGCGCGCTGGCTGACCGGCGCGCCGGCGATACGCGCTGGCATGTTTGGTACGGCGACGAGCGCTGCCGGCCCGCGGAGCATCCCGAGCGCAACAGCGTCCTGGCCGAGGCAGCCTGGCTTTCGGCTTCGCGCATCCCGCCGGAAAACCGTCGCCCGATTCCTGCCGAACGCGGCGCACAGGTTGCCGCTACGCTTTATGGCGACTGGTTAAGAGAGGTGCCCGATTTCGATGTGGTGCTGCTCGGCATGGGCGAGGACGGCCACACCGCCAGCCTGTTTCCGGGACACGTCTGGGGGACAGCTGCGGACAGCCCGGACGTGCTGGCGGTGCATGACGCACCGAAGCCGCCTTCCGAACGGGTGAGCCTGTCGGCGGCGCGGCTGGGCCGCAGTCGGTGTGTGTGGTTTGTGATTGCCGGTGCGGGCAAGCGCGAAGCGCTCGTGAAATGGAAAAGCGGAGCAGCCTTGCCGGTGTCGGTCATGCGGGGGGAGCAGGAAACCGTGGTATGGCTGGATGCGGCGGCTTGGCCGGAAGACGCCTGATCAGGCGTCCGGCTCGGGCTCGGGGGCGGATGCTTTTTTAGGTTTGCTCGCTGCGGCAGCGAGCATCGCCTGTCGCGTCGCGGGCGTTTCCAGGCTGATGCGGCCGAGCGTGCCGGTACGGTAATCGGTGAGCAGGATCATCGCGGCCTTTTCCAGATCGAGTTCGCCGCTGCGTCCCTTCAGGATGCAGCCCCGTTTTTTTGCCACCGCTTCCAGCACGCCGGCGGCATCCAGCCCCTCCAGCGCGAAGCCGTAGCGGGTCTTCAGCAGAGCCGGGTAGCGCTCAAGCAGGATTCCCGCCAGAAATATCGCCACCTCCTCGTCGATCACCGCGTTGCGGCCGATCGCGTGGCTGGCCGCCAGCATGAAGCCGTCGGCATCGTGCTCGATTTTCGGCCAGGTCATCCCTGGCGTGTCGACCAGGGTCAGCCGCGGCGTGAGGTTGATGCGTTGCTGCGATTTTGTCACCGCCGGCTCGTCGCCCACTGCCGCCACCCGGCGCTTCACCAGCGCGTTCAGCAGGGTGGACTTGCCGACGTTGGGGATGCCCATGATCATCAGCCGCAGCGGCTTGAAGGTGTCGTCGCGGTGCGGCGCCAGCTTCTGCGCCAGCGCCGGCAGCTTTGCCACGTCGCCCGGTTTCTTGGCGGAAATCGCCACCGCCATCACGCCCGGCTGCTTGTTGAAGTAATCGATCCAGGCGCGGGTCGCCTCCGGGTCAGCCAGGTCGGCCTTGTTCAAGAGCTTGAGACAGGCACGCTGGCGATGCGTGCGCAGCTCGTGAATCATCGGGTTGCTGCCGGCTTCCGGCAGGCGCGCGTCGAGCACCTCGACCACCACGTCGATCTGCGCCATCGTCTCCGCGGCCTTCTTGCGCGCGGTGGTCATGTGACCGGGGAACCACTGGATAGGCATGGGGGGTGGTATGGATTAATGGGGCGTGATTATCGCATCAGTGCGATATCAGCCGGCACCGCCGCCGCTTCCTACGCCGTGCGCTGCTTGCAGCACCAGCGCGTCGAAGTCTGCTGCGCTCATCAACCCGCGCTCGGCGACGATGTCGCGCACCGGGCGGCCGGATTTCTCCGATTCCTTGGCGACTTCGGCGGCCTGGTTGTAGCCGATCTGGGTGTTGAGCAGAGTGGCGAGCGCGACGCTCTGGTGGATGAAGAAGGCGCAGCGTTCGCGGTTGACGACGATGCCCTTGAGGTTCTTCT
>JAIBFE010000310.1 GCA_019459705.1 Thiobacillus sp.
GGTCGTCGCCGCCCATGATGCGCAGGAAGCCCGCGGCCTGCTCGAAGGTCTTCTCGCCCAGGCGCGGCACCTCGTGCAGTTGCGCGCGGCTGGCGAACCTGCCCTTGGCGTCGCGGTAGGCGACGACGGCCTGCGCCACGCTGTTGCCCAGCCCGGAGACGCGCGCGAGCAGGGGCACCGACGCGGTGTTCACGTCGACGCCCACGGCGTTGACGCAATCCTCCACCACGGCATCGAGCGAGCGCGCCAGCTCGTACTGGCTGACGTCGTGCTGGTACTGGCCGACGCCGATCGACTTGGGATCGATCTTCACTAGTTCGGCGAGCGGGTCCTGCAGCCGGCGCGCGATGGACACCGCGCCGCGCAGCGAGACGTCGAGCTCGGGCAGCTCGCGCGAGGCGAATTCGGACGCGGAATACACCGACGCGCCCGCCTCGGACACGACGATGCTGGTCAGCTTGAGTTCGGGGCGCAACTGGATCAGGTCGCGCGCCAGCTTGTCGGTTTCGCGCGAGGCGGTGCCGTTGCCGATGGCGATCACGGTCACGCGGTGTTTTTCGGCGAGCCTGGCCAGGGTGTGCAGCGAACCGTCCCAGTCGTTTCTGGGCTGGTGAGGATAGATGGTGGCGGTGTCCACCACCTTGCCGGTCTCGTCCACCACCGCCACCTTCACCCCGGTGCGGATGCCGGGGTCGAGTCCCATGGTGACGCGCGGGCCGGCGGGGGCGGCGAGCAGCAGGTCCTTGAGGTTGCGCGCGAACACCTTGATCGCTTCGGTCTCGGCGCGGGCGCGCAGCGCGCCCATCAGTTCGAGTTCCAGGTGCATGAAGCTCTTCACGCGCCAGGTGAAGCGCACCGTGTCCATCAGCCAGCGGTCGGCGGGGCGGTTCTGGTCCTGGATGCCGAAGCGGGCGGCGATGCGCGCCTCGCAGGGATTGTGCGGCGCGCTCCAGGCCGGCCGTTCCTCCTCGCTGTCGAGGCGCAGCCGCACGTCGAGCATGTCCTCGCGCCGCCCGCGGAAGAGCGCCAGCGCGCGGTGCGAGGGAAGGGTGCCGATCGATTCGGAATAGTCGAAGTAGTCGGCGTACTTTTCCGCCGCCGCTTCCTTGCCGTCGCGCACTTTGGATTCGACGACGCCGTGCTCCTGCACGTAGTCGCGCAAGGCTTGCAGCAGGGGCGCATCTTCAGAGAAGCGCTCCATCAGGATCTGCCGTGCGCCGTCGAGCGCGGCCTTCGCGTCCGCCACGCCGGGGTTATCGCCCTGCTCGGTGGTGAAGGGCTCGCGCAGATACGCCGCCGCTTCCTCGTCGGGATTGAGCATCGGGTTCGCCAGCAGGGCGTCGGCCAGCGGCGTGAGGCCCGCCTCCTGCGCGATCTGCACCTTGGTGCGCCGCTTCGGCTTGT
This sequence comes from Thiobacillus sp., assembly GCA_019459705.1. GTDB lineage: Bacteria > Pseudomonadota > Gammaproteobacteria > Burkholderiales > Thiobacillaceae > Thiobacillus. Next base: position 1,405 of record JAIBFE010000310.1, read on the forward strand.
AGGGCAGGTAGAGGTCTTCCAGGTGCGTCTTGTCCGCGGCCAGCGAGATCGCCGTGAGGAGTTCGGGCGTCATCTTGCCCTGCTCGGTGATCGACTCGATGATGGCCGCGCGGCGCGCTTCCAGCTCGCGCAGATAGCGCAGCCGGTCTTCCAGCAGGCGCAGCTGCGTGTCGTCCAGACCGCCCGTCGCCTCCTTGCGATAGCGCGAGATGAAGGGCACCGTCGCCCCCTCGTCCAGCAAGGCAATGGCAGCGGCGATTTGCGCAGGTTTGGCCGCGACCTCGGCGGCGAGTCGGTGTTCGATGGAGGGAAGCATGGCTGGATTGACTGAGTGAATCGGTTTCCGTGTCGCAAGGCCTGGAGGAGCAATGCACGGGCTCCGGATTATGCCAAGTTGCGCGGCAGAGTGAGGATAAAAGATCAGTCTCGCGTCAAATCAGGCGGTTAGAATCCAGCCCCGAAGGCCGCGTACAGCATGAGACGGTCATGAACGCTATCCAACGCACGAGGTGGGGCCGTTGTCCGTACTGAATCGATTTGTCTCCGCCAACGCGCCCGTGCTGTTCGTGCTGCTGTGGAGCACGGGCTACATCGGCGCGAAAGTCGGTCTGCCCTACGCCGAGCCGTTCACGCTGCTGTTCCTGCGCTTCGTGCTGGCCTTGCTGCTGCTGGCGCCGCTGGTGTGGTGGTTTCGGCCGGCGATGGCGATGAGCGGACGCGAGCGCGGGCACTTGATGGTGAGTGGCCTGCTGCTGCATGGCGTGTACCTGGGCGGTGTGTTCGCGGCGATCAAGCTGGGCCTGCCTGCCGGACTGACGGCGCTGATCGTCGGCGCGCAGCCCTTGCTGGCCAGCCTGGCGGCCCCGCTGCTGTTCGGCGAGCGGCCGAGCCTGCTGCACTGGCTGGGCATCGGGCTCGGCTTCTGTGGCATCTACCTGATCCTCGGCGGCGCGCCGGATGCCGGCGTTGCGCTGCCCGCGCTGCTGGCGGCCGTGGCCGCGCTGTTCGGCATCACGGCGGGCACGCTGTACCAGAAGCGCTTTTGCACCCGGCACGATCTCCTGGCGGTGACGGTGCATCAGTACCTGCCGACGGTCGCCTTGTTCGGGATCGTCGCGCTGCTGTTCGAGACGCGCGAAATCGACTGGACGCTGCCGTTCGTGGCGGCCCTGCTGTGGCTGGTGCTGGCCTTGTCCCTCGGCGCGATCCTGCTGCTCACCTGGCTGATCAAGCACGGCGAGGCGTCGAAGGTGAGCAGCCTCTTCTACCTCGTGCCGCCGGTTACGGCCGTCGAGGCGTGGCTGTTGTTCGGCGAACCCCTGGGCTGGCTCAAGATCGCGGGGATCGCGCTGGTGGCGCTGGGGGTGTACCTGGTGATGCGGCGGAAAAGCCCGATGGGGGCGATGGGTTGAAAGGGGGGCGAGTGAGCTGCTCCCTTGCGTTTGCACTACAGTCATAGACAGGGCCGGATACCTGGTCAGGCTCGGTTGAGGGGGTTGAGCATATGCGTTTCGGCCATGCATTCGAGGTGGGGGCGTTGCAATGGATGGCGATGGTTGCGCTTGTCTGCGAAGTCGGGCTCGCAAGCGGGACGTCCCGTGCCGCCGAATCGGACATCTCCGTCGGGCCGCTGCGGGCGAAGTACGCGGAATTGGGCGAGCAACTGCGCAACAACCCGTTTCAGCGGGCGCTCTATCTCGAATCCTCGCAATCCTCGACCCATTTGAAGGGCGAAATCTACGCCGTGGTCGACTACCCGTTTGCCATCGTCAACGGGGCGCTCAACAACCCTACGCACTGGTGCGATGTGCTGATCCTGCACATCAACGTCAAATACTGCAATGCTTCCAGACGCGCGGACGGCACGGTCCTCACCGTCAATATCGGAAGGAAATACTTTCAGCCACTGGAGGATGCCTATCGTCTCGATTTCAACTATCGAGCGGTGGTCACGACGCCGGAGTATTTCGCACTGGAACTCAATGCCGATGACGGGCCCTTGAGCACCCATGACTACCGCATCTGGGTTGAAGCCGCATCGCTTGAGAATGGGCGCACCTTTCTGCATGTCACCTATGCCTATGCGTTCGGCCTGATCGGCCGCCTGGCCATGCAGGGCTACCTGGCAACAATCGGCAAGGACAAGATCGGGTTTACGGTCACCGAGACACGGCCCGATGGCCAACCTGTTTATATTCGGGGGGTTCGCGGCGTGGTGGAACGCAATACCATGCGCTATTACCTGGCTATCGATGCGTATTTTGACGCGTTGACCACCTCGCCCGGGAATCAGTTGGAGCAACGATTGCAGAAGTGGTATCACAGCGCGGATCAATACGCCCGCCAACTGCATGAAGTCGAACGGGATGATTACCTCGACATGAAACAAAGGGAATACCAGCGCCAGCAGCTTGCCCAATAGGCTGGTTGAACATTCGAACCCGAGGCGAACGAGGGGGCCGCTTCGAATTGTTTATCCGGACAAGAACAAGAGGGGACTGACCACGGTTTCCTGCGGCTAAAGGAGCAGCTTTCAGCTAAGTTCTTGAAGCCTCTTCTTGCGGTAACCCCTGCCTATTCGACAGCCATGCCCTAAACTGCCAAAGGCGGTGCCTCAGTTGCATATGGGAGAGACCATGACCAGCCAAGAGATAGAGCAGATCAAGGAAGCCGTAGCAGAGACGATCAAATCTCAGGATATTGGCGCAACTATCCGCCAAGTGGCTAAAGAATCGCTGGATGAAACGTTAGCTGGGGCGGTGATCGTGCGTCACCCAGGTACGCCTCAAGACAAGGGAAAGACAAATTCTGATCCCTATCGAACCACCATTCATTTTCTGGCGGGGGCGATCACCTTTTGCCTGACGTTGATGGTCGGAATTGTGAATGCGCTTCCGGCAGAGCGTCTTGCGTTTTGCAGTCCGACCTACATGATGTTGGGTGGCGTCCTGGCTTGGATATCCGTCGCAGCGCTGCTTGCGACGATTTGCATGGCGATTGCTCAAACCGGGAAAACTGCTTGCTGGGACAAGAACAGCCCGGATACGCTAGGGGGGTTGTTAGGCAAACTCAAGGCGTGGCTGGCTGCACCCAAGGGAGGGCTGCTGCTCAGCCTCAAGCTTGTGCCTGTCTTCCCCGCTGCCCTGGCTGCGGGTTATTTGGTGCTGGCGGGATGGGCAATGCGCAATAACGATGCCATCCCACCCGACCTCAGCAACTTTGTGGCAGTTGAAAACACCTGCCAAAAACCAATTGGGAAAACAATTGGGGACAGACCATGGTTTCCCTGTGGCTAACTAAAACAATAGGGGACTGACCACGGTTTCCTGAGCGTAATAGGATTTCTTTCAGCATGAGCAACAATACTGTCCGCGCCCGAATGACCTTCTCGTTCAAAGGCGAGACGTACGAACTCGATTCCGTCATTGACCTGGAGGAATGCCTGGGCGAGCCTGCCGAGGCGCCCGATTTCCATCGACTTCTGACCAGGGCGGCCGGGATCGATCCCTACTCCTATCTGTACGAGGTGCTGGAATCGCACGAGATCGAATTCTCGGACGCGACGGGGGTGGCGGCGCACAGTTGCCGCGATGGGCGCTTCGACTGGAACCGGTTCGAGCACGACATGAGCGAGGCGCAGGACTGGCCGGCTGTGAGCGTCGTCGCCGAACGCATCCTGGGCGTGCGCGACTGGGACAAGGAGCCGGCACTGAAGGCGGCCTTGCTGGCCGCTTACCGGGCGGGGAGGGCGAGCGGCGGCTGAGCCGCGCAGCGTGGTGGCGCGTTATCGGCGCCGCGGGGAGCCGGAGGCGAATCGGGGAATCTGGAACGGGCGGCGGTAGCTTGCCGGAGATCCGCCCGTGATGCGCTTGAACAGGAGGCGGAAGTAAGCGGGATCCTCGTGGCCGACCCGCCAGCCGATCTCGTCCACCGGCTCGCGCGTGCGCTCCAGCCGGCGCCGGAGGATAGGGATGGGGACGCGATGCCGGACGAGGGTGAAGCTTCGGGGCAGGCGCACGGCAACGTTTCGTTGTAATCTGCACTCGATTCACCCGTAGCATCCCATCCGGGTTTTTGTCGTCCATAGGGAGGAAGTCATGTTCAAGGCACTCGTTCCATCACTCATCGGTCTGGCGCTGGCAGGTTCGGCGCTGGCGTCCGACGTCACCTATCGCAAGGACATCCGCCCGCTGTGGGAGGCCAAGTGCTCGGCGTGCCACGGCGCGAAGTCGCCTTATCTCGGCGAATTTCTGGAGAACACCGACAAGTACAAGAAAATGGTGAAGGGTCCGCGCATGGATACCTATGCGGACCTGATCATTTTTGTGGGCTGGCCGGATACCGGGGCGCTCATGCGCCGGCTCGACGACGGCAAGAACACCAAGGACGGCAAGCCGGGCAACATGTATCAGTATCTCGGCGCGACGGATGACGAACGGAAGAAGAACTTCGAGCTTTTCAAGGCGTGGGTCGGCGAAGAGGCCTGGACCCACAAGCGCTGGGACAAGAAGGGCGACATGCCCGGCGTGACGAAGGAGGAACTGTCGAAGATGAAGGTCAAGTATTGAGCCAGTCCCGTGCGCGATGGCGCGCGGAACTGTCCGAAGGCACGAACGTGCCGGAATGACGGATTGAGATGAAGACAGGCGCAGGGAACTGCGCCTTTCTTATTGGCGCAGGCGGCAGATACCGCCGGCTAGGGGGCTGTCGAGGTCACTTCGCCCGCCAGCTCCTCGGTCCAGGCCAGCGATTGCAGCTGGGCGACGTTGACCTCTTCCGGGCTGGATGCGATATCGTCAGCGTAGCGGGCGATCTGCTCGAAGTCGCTGCGCTCCGACGCCTCGGCAAGTTTGAGGAAGGGCGCATAGGGGCCGCTCTGGTGCACCAGGGCCTGAACGATGGGGTCAGGCATGGGCAGGTATTCAAGCAGGCGGGCGCGGGTGATGCCCATCAGCGGTTCGGCCAGGGAAAACAGCCCGGTGATGAAGAGCTCGTCCTGCGCGTCGCGGCTGAGCCTGGGCTGGCCGAGCAGCTCGCAGATGCGCCCGCGCGTGACGGCGGTGCGCGCCGCGAGGGCGTTGGTTGGCGTGGGGTTGGCGGTGATCAGAAGCAGTGCCAGCCAGCGATAAAGCGTCTTCAGCCCGATCAGGGTGAGGGCCTGGCGCACGGTGTGGACATGCTGCTGCAGGCCCGCGGCGGCGGAGTTGGCATAGCGCAGCAGGCGCAGGGTGAGCGCGGCATTGCGGCGCAGGGGGTCTTCGATCTCGCTGAGGTCCTGGCAGGTGCGAACCTTGTTCATCAATTCCAGCACCGCCAGCTGGCCCGGCTGGATGGTCCTGCTGGCGAGGTTTTCCGGATGCGCGAAGTAATAGCCCTGGAAATACTGGATGCCGGCGTTGCGGCAGAGCTCGAACATCTCGCGGGTCTCGACCTTTTCGGCGATGAACTGGCCGGTGAAGTCGAGCCGGATGTGATCGATGATTTCCACGGTCTTTTCGGGATGCTGCTCGAGCACGTCGAGCTTGACGAAGTCGATCATCGGCAGCAGGGGACGGTATTCGTCGAGGGCGACGAAATCGTCCAGGGCGAAGCGGTAGCCGAGTTGCCTCAGTTCCCGGATGCGGGCGATCAGCACAGGCGTGACCGGCACGGTTTCAAGGATTTCGTAGACGACGTGGTGGGGCGGAAGCAGGCAGACGAAGTCGCTCATCAGGGTGGCTTCGTCAAGATTGATGAAGGCGAGCCTGCCTTGCAGCAGCCACTCGGGGCCGAGGCACAGGGTGTTGCTGATGATCTCGACGCCGGCCTGCAGCTGGTTGGTGATCTGGGCCGAGACGGACGCCAGCGATTGCCTGAACAGGAGTTCGTAGGCGAACAGGCGATGCTCGGCATCGACTATGGGTTGCCGCGCCAGAAAGGTTTCCTGCCCCATCCAGTGCTCCTCGAATAATTCATTATGTATTTGTCAGCGGGAGCATATCAGCTCAGCCGCTTCCCCCATCAATGGGGACCGATCCCTGGCCGGGCCAGAAATCCTTATTCTGCAAGCATGGTGACGCGATCCCTGCCATTGGTCTTGGACTGGTACATGGCTTCGTCCACGCGCGACAGCACTTCCGACATGCTCTCGTCGGGCAGGGCGATCGTTACGCCGAAGCTGGCGGTCATGCACAGCCCGGAATGCTCAAAGCAGTGGGCCCTGATCGATTCGCGCATGCGCTCAGCCAGGGCGACCGCTTCCTCGATCGCGGTATTGGGCAGCAGCAGCACGAATTCTTCCCCGCCATAACGGGCGATGAAATCGCTGTTGCGGATGCTTTTCCTGAGCTGGTGGGCAAACGCCCTGAGCACGGCGTCGCCGACGGTATGTCCATAGGTGTCGTTCACGAGCTTGAACCGGTCGATGTCGGTCATGATGACTGACAGGGGCTGGCCGTAGCGCGCCTGACGGGCCAGTTCCATCGCCAGCCGGTCGTCCAGATGGCGGCGGTTTGCCACGCCCGTGAGCGGGTCGGTCAGCATCAGTTCGCGGACGTGCAACTCGCTGCGCTGCAGCTTCTGGTAGGCGGATTCGCGATCCTTGACGAAGTAGTACAGCATCATGCCGATGAGGACGAATCCGCAGCCGGTGTTCATGAGAAAGTACAGGGTGTTGAGTTCGGCCGGCATCGGACGCGCATGGGCGGCAAAGGTCTGGTCCAGCGCGGCGGAAAAAAGCAGCAGGACCAGAAAGGCCATCAGCCAGCGCGTGGCAGCCTTCAGGTCGATAAAGAACAGGGCGGCCAGCGGGGCGAAGAAAGCCCAGATCATGACCACGCTGCCGTTGGCAAAGCCGCCCAGGCTCCACATCAGCAGGAACGGGAGCAGCAGGATCAGCAGTTGCTGGCTGAAGCAGAAGAGGGCGAAGCGTTTGGTCCTGAAGAAATGCAGGGTGCTGGCGAAGGAAATGAGGGAATAGCTGAGCGGGATGGCGCCGGATAGGGGGTAGCCGCTGTACAGATAGAGGCCTCCCCAGAATATGGCCAGGAAAGCAATGCTGCTGGAGACGAACGTCATCACCGTCTTTTTCAGGCGCAGGTCTTCCGAGTCGCCGGGGGACACGCCCAGGGCGGACCAGCGTCGGAGCAAACCGTGTGGCGATATCTTTGTCATGCTATGGCGATGTAAGGCCCGGGCCGGAGGGAGCGATCTCCATGATTCATATCGGCATTCGATCGATAAAATGTAATGAACCCGATCATCAGAATCCCCTTGGAAAAGCAGGGGTATGGCAGGGTGGGCTTGGCCCGGGCGAGCGGACCGGATACGGAATGGAGAGGTGCATGCCATGACCAGGACACAGACAGGTTCGATGATGCCGATCGCGGATGGCAGGGCGTTCGGCGAAGCCTTGCATCGGATCAGGGAGATTCACATCGAGGTGGAATCCATCCTGCAAAGCCTGGCCGCGCTGCTGAACGAAAACCCTTGCGCCTGCTGCTCGAACGTCTGCTGCAAGGAAGCCTTCTGCCGGGAAAGCGTCGACAGTGATTTTCTGCGATTCGTGCTGGGGGCTCGGGTCGAGGACTATGACGTGCACGCCGGATGGTATGTGCCGGGTTCGGGATGCCGGCTCGGCTATGGCCGGCCGCTGGTGTGCTACGAATACTTTTGCGATCAGTTTGAAACGCAGGCGGCGAATCCGCTCAGGCAGTTGTCCCGCGCATTCAAGACGGTGTATTCCAATGTCCTGGCGGGCCAGCACATGCTGGTGGTCGAAGACATCAGCCAGATCAGCGCACGCAAGTTGCGCGTCATTCACGACAGGCTGGACGCACTGAGAGAACTGGCGAACGCGGCATTGCGGCGCGCCCTCGGCGAGCGCCTGGGCACGCAGCGGGATGGTGGCCAGGCAGATTCCGGGCCGTTCGCATGAAAAGGAGATCATCCGATGTCAGGCATCACCCCCTACCGCACCCTGCACGACATCGCCCGCGCGTTGCCGACACTGACTGCACGCGCTGAAATCGAGGCGGCGCTGGACGAACTGGAATATCTGTTCGAGGTGATTCCACCCGAGATGCAGGAATACGCCGAACCGGTGATCGCGGCATTGCGCAGCAAGCTGGCGGGCCTGGACGCGCCGGCCGGCTGATTCTCTGGGGCGGCCGCCTACTCGTCCACGAGCTCGACCTTGAGCCAGACCTGCTGGTCCTGCCGGGTGTCGGTGTGGCGCGCGTAGGCAAGCGCGCGTTCGCGCTGCGGGTCGCTTGTTTCGCCGCCACTGACGGCAATCCATTCGCCCAGCCGTCCGCTGAGGGTGGTGTGCGTCTGCTGTTGCAGCACCTCGCGGCGTCCTGTGGCCGAATCGATCTGCTGGACCGGATTGATGTCCAGGCTGACCCGATCGCCGACGAGGCGGGGCTGGACATGAAAGCCGCTGCCGATTTCCTGAAAAACCGTGCTGTCGCGTACCTCCCGGCCATACGGCCCCCAGACCACCTGGCGCTGGATCAGCGGCCGGCTGATGCCCGCGTGAATGTATGCCCGGCCGCCTTCCGACACCTGAAGCTGCTGGCTGATGCGGCTGCTCTGTTCCAGGCTGCGGTCGTCTATGCGCGCCCCGATTCGCGCCGTGTCAGGTCCGGCTTCGACGCGGACGCCACCCCGGCCGACGGGGGGAAGCCTGAGGTCAACCGGACCGCTTTCCATCTTGCCGTACAGACCGGCTTCGCGGGTGTCGGTGGCGCGCGTCAGGTTTTGCCGGACGGTGATGCGCAACTGGCGCAACGGGGTGTCGAGTGCGGCGAGGGCCTGCCTGATCTGTTCGCGGTTGGCGGCCGAGGCCCGTAGAATGAGCTGGCCGCGCATGCCGGTCAGCACGCCGCCTGGCTCGAGCAGCGGCTGCAGGCTGGGCAGGACGTCCTCGGCGGCACGATGCTGGAGGGGGAGGATTTCCAGCGCGTCTTCTGCTTGGGCGGGCGAGAAAACGGCCGACAGCACGAACAGCAGGATGGCGAGATAGGGGGTCATGACGATCGCTCCTTGTCGGGTTGCCAGTGTAGTCCGACTCGCCCCGGGTGTCGGTGGGTGCAGCGTATGGGCCGGGTCGGCAATCAACAGGAACGATTTCGCAGGAGGGTTTCGGCGTGGGCGATTTCCGCAAATCAGGAAGCGAATGATGACCGTGCAGTCGAAACGGGGCGCGTGGATTCCGGGTACGGCGTTCCTCGCGACACTGGCGTTCGCCACGCTGACGCATGCCGCCGCCCTGGCGCCTGCGGCCCGAGCCGAGATCGATTCCTTGCTGTCGCGGCTGGCGGCGTCGGGCTGCCAGTTCAAGCGTAACGGCAGCTGGCATACGGCGGTGGAGGCGCAGGCACATCTGCGCCGCAAGCTGGATTATCTGGCGGGAAAGGGGGCCGTCTCCAGCGCGGAACAGTTCATCGAGCGCGCGGCCAGCACAAGCAGCGTCAGCGGCCGGGCGTATCAGGTGAAGTGCGGCAGCCATCCGCCGGTGTCGAGCGGCACGTGGCTGCGCGCCGAACTGCAGGGGCTGCGTGCCGCAGCGTCGGCGTCAAAAACCGGACCCAGATGAACCGACACCCGACCGGGCAGGGCGTGCGCAGACTGTCTCAGCCTGTCTGCATGACCGCTTCCTGGCGTGTGCCGTGCGCGGCCATCGGCGGGGGGAAGGGCAGTCGCTTCACTTCGTTGCCCTTGTCGTTGCGGTAAATCAGCTGGTGGGTTGAGAAGTCGTATTCCGGGTGGAGCGGATCGCTCCACTGGTTGAGGAAGTGCACGTAGAACGCCGAGAACAGGCCTTGCGCGGGCTTGTCCTTTTGCAGGGCGAAGACGTATTCCGGCTGGTTCTTCAGTTCATGGCCATCGTGGCAATACTGCACCCACACGTATTCCCCGGTGACGATCAGGTTCCAGAAGGGCGGATTCTCGTAGAACTTGAGCGTGACCTGCTTGCCCGCGGCCGCCAGACTGGCCAGGCGGGCGATCGTGGCGGCGACCTCCTGGCAATAGGTTTCGAGCAGCGGGGCGGGGTCGCCCAGCGATTGCACGCGCCGCATGGCGCCTGCGCCGTAGGGATTCATCAGCATGACCCGCAATTCGTAGCTGTGATCGATGACGTTTTTCAGCTTGCGCCGTTGCGAGACGAAGGTGTCGTATCCGGTGACCGACATCACCGACACGTCGCGGGTGCCGGTGATGCGGTCGAGCAGCTTGCGGTCGGACCAGCGCGACAGCCAGTTGCTGTCCTCGCGCACGTGAACCAGCGAGACCAGATGGTTCATTCGGTGGCTGAGGCGTCCCTGCCGTGCGCCGAGGAACAGGTTGAACAGCAGCACCAGCACGGCAGCGAAAGCGATTTCGTTGGCCAGCAGAAGCTGAGAATCGTCCTCCACCATGGGCCACCAGGTGAACAGGATGAATTGCGCCAGCATCGGCAGGGAAAAGGCGATGCCAACGGCCAGCAGCGTGACGCCGATATGACTGAGGATGTGCCGGAGCGTCTGCACGAGACTGAAAAAATGTGGGTTGCGCGCCATAAGCGTGTCTCCTGTCAATCAAGGGGCGGGGCTGTCTCTCCGCCGCGATGCGCCTTTCGGGCTGGGAGAGCCGGATGGAGGCTTCACGTCGATCAGCCAATGCCTCCGCGGCACAGGGCTTCTACAGCACAGGCTGTGCCAGAACGTGATATCTGTTGTTTTTCAACGGCTTGCGATTTATTTGCCGGGGTGGGGGCCCTGCTTTGCGTCGCCCGCAGGCGACACAAAGCAGGGCGCCACAAGCAAGCCCTTGTAAGGAAACGGGATTTTTTGTCCTGCAATGGAGACAGGGGCGCATGAATGCGTCCCTGCAGCCTGAACGGCGCAGTGCCTGCTGCGTTCTGCGCCGTCCGGCTTTAAGGCTTGTCCTGCGGTGCGACGGTCTCAGGCTCGGGCGGCGTTTCGGTGGTCGCTGCCTTTTTCTGCTCTTTTTCCGCTTTCTTTTTCTTTTTCTCCAGCTCTCTTTGCCGCTTTTCGTACTGGTAGTTCGGTTTCAATCCTGGGCTCCTTTCTGGGGTCTAACCCCGGACGATACCCTACCCTGGCGATTTCTGAATCAATGTATCGTTCTGCGGGGGCGGGCGCGACGTTTTTTCACGGGCGGCGCGTTACATTCGGATACAAGCCGTTACATCTTTGCGGACGCCGGACATCCCGGCGATACATCCCTTCTCCAGAATGCGTTGCATGCCGTGCCTGTTTTGGGACGGATCTTTTGACAATGTCTCTGAAGGAGATCGCAATGAAATCGAATCGAGGTTCTTTTGGCAAACGTGCCCTGCTGGTGGGGCTGATCGCGGGCGGCGGCATTCTGGCGGCGTCGGCTTTTGCGGTGACTGCCGGTGATCCCGCAGGCAAGCCGGGCTGCGAAGCCAGGCAGGGGCAGAACGTCCATGCCAGGTGGGAAGCGCGCCATGCCGCGCACCTGGCTGCGCTGAAGGACAAGCTGAAACTGGCACCGGGGCAGGAAGCGGCATGGAATGCGTTTGCCAGCGCCAGCCAGCCCGGCATGCACCGCATGGGTGGAGACAGGCAGGCAATGCGCGCCGAGTTCGAGAAGCTGAACACGCCGCAGCGGCTGGACCGGATGCAGGCGATGGCGGAGGCGCGCCGCGCCAGAATGGCGGAACGCGCCGAGGCGACAAAGGCCTTCTATGCCGAGCTGACGCCCGCCCAGCAGAGCGTGTTCGATGCCGAGGCGATGCCGAAGCGGCATCGTGATCAGCATCAGCATCGCCATCAGTCCTGAGTCATCGGCAGGCGTTGAACGAACGTGGGGGGGGAAACGCCCCCCGGTTTTTTTTGGAGGGTGGGGGGGGCCCCCGCGCC
>JAIBFE010000325.1 GCA_019459705.1 Thiobacillus sp.
GATTGCGCGTCAGCCGCGACGGCGCGGTCAGCGGATGCGTGTCGAAGTAGTTTTTGACGCCGCCGACGATGGCGTCGACCAGCTTGTCCTGGTAGGCGGGATCGTTGAGGCGTTTTTCCTCTTCCGGGTTGGAAATGAACGCGGTCTCGATCAGGATCGAGGGGATGTCCGGCGCCTTCAGCACCGCGAACCCGGCCTGCTCGACGTGCGCCTTGTGCAGGGTGTTGATGCCGCCGATCTCCTTCAGTACGGCGTGCCCCAGCTTCAGGCTGTCGTTGATGGTGGCGGTCTGCGACAGGTCGATCAGCGTGCGCTTGAGGAAGGGATCCTTGACGTCAATGTTGATGCCACCTACCAGGTCGGCCTCGTTTTCCTTCTTGGCCAGCCAGCGCGCAGCGACCGAGGTGGCGCCGTTCTCCGACAGCGCGAACACCGACGAGCCGCGCGCATGCGGCTTGATGAAGGCATCGGCATGGATCGACATGAAGAGGTCGGCCTTGACTGCGCGTGCCTTGATGACGCGCTGACCGAGCGGCACGAAATAGTCGCCGTCGCGGATCAGCACGGCCCGCATGTTGTCCTGGGCGTCGATTTTCTGCTTGAGTTTTTTAGCCAGCGCCAGGGTGATGTCTTTCTCACGCGAGCCATTGGCGCCGAGCGCGCCGGGATCTTCGCCGCCGTGACCGGCATCGATGGCCACGGTGATCAGCCGTGCGTATTGCGGCACGCCTGGCTTGGCCGGTTTGGGCTGCTCGGCCATCGCCGGCTGTGGCGACACGACCGGATTGGCCGCGGGATTGCCTGCCTGAACCGGATACAGATCGATCACCAGGCGGTGACCGTACTCCGCCAGCGGTTGCAGCTGGAACACGGACGCTTTCACTGCCGTCTTGAGGTCGAGCACCACGCGCATCACGCCGGGCCGGTTCTTCCCCACCCGAATGGCCGCGATGTAGGGGTCATCGGCCGACAGCTGCCCGACCAGGGCATCGAGCGCGGCACCCGCCTCCACGCCTTCGAGATCGATCACCAGTCGCTCCGGATTCGACAGGGTGAAATACTTGTGCGCGACCGGCTGCGCAGCCTCCAGCGTGATCCGCGTGTAATCGGGCGACGGCCACAGACGGGAGGCAGACAGCCCCAGCGCCTGGGCCCAGCCCGACGCCAGCACACTGCACAGCAGGAAAATTTTCAGCAAAGCGTGCAACTTGTCTCCAGATAGTGGGCGCCACGCGGGCTTGTGGCCTCGCATTCGATTTCACGTGCGTCGTCCGCGATCGTCAGCCGGATGATCACGTCCGGCGGTGGCAGCCAGCCGGCGGCCTTCTCCGGCCACTCGATCAGGCTCACCGCCTGACCGTCGCTGACATCGCGAAACCCGGCGTCCAGCCACTCGCGCGGGTCATGCATACGATATAGATCAAAATGATACAGCTCAAATGCAGGCAGGCTATAGCTTTCTGCGAGCGTGTAGGTCGGGCTCTTCACCCGGCCGCCATATCCCAGCGCGCGCAGCACCCCCCGCACCAAGGTCGTCTTGCCCGCCCCCAGGTCGCCTTCGAGATAGAACGTGAGCCCTGGCCCCAGTTCCCGCGCCAGCTGCGCGCCGAATGCCAGCGTCGCGGCCTCGTCGGCCAGATGGCGGCGGCAGCGCCCGGTATAATATGGTGTATGGATGATCGGGATTTAAGTCGACAGGCGCAGCAAATCAAGCAATGGGGGCGCGAGCTC
>JAIBFE010000347.1 GCA_019459705.1 Thiobacillus sp.
CGCGCTGCAGCTGGCGAACCACCTCAACGTGCCCTACCGCGAAGGCTTCATCAAGAACCGCTACATCGGCCGAACTTTCATCATGCCGGGACAGGCGCTGCGCAAGAAGTCGGTGCGGCAGAAGCTCAACGCCATCGGCGAGGAGTTCAAGGGCAAGAATGTGCTGCTGGTCGACGACTCCATCGTGCGCGGCACCACGAGCCGCGAGATCGTGCAGATGGCGCGCGATGCCGGCGCCGAGAACGTGTATTTCGCGTCGGCCTCGCCGCCGGTGCGCTACTCCAACGTCTATGGCATCGACATGCCGACGCGCAACGAACTGATCGCCAACGGCCGCAGCGATGAAGAGATCGCGCGCGAGATCGGCTGCGATGCGCTGATCTACCAGGACCTCGATGCCATGGTGGAAGTGGTCCGTGCCGGCAACCCGGCGATTCTCGACTTCGATACCTCGTGCTTCGACGGCCGCTACATCACCGGCGACGTCACGCCGGAATATCTGAACTATGTCGAGGCGGTGCGCAACGGCGAAACCCCGCCGCCGTCAGCGCTGTCGACGCAGCAGCTCGACCTCAATCTGGCGGCGAACAACGGTTGACCCTGCCCGGCGCCGCGCGTAAATTGTCCTGGCGCCGATTTGATCTTCAGCTTGCGGGCGCTTGATAAATCCGGCTAAAGCGTCGCCAGGGGAACCCCGAACCGCGCCAGCCGTTCGGGGTTTTTTATTTTGGAATCGAACATGAACAACGACGAATACGACATCGAAACGCTGGCGGTTCGCGCCGGCACGGTGCGCAGCCAGTTCAACGAACACTCCGAGGCGCTGTTCCTTACCTCCAGTTTCGTGTTCGGCAGCGCCGCCGAAGCCGCCGCGCGCTTCAAGGGCGAGCAGCCCGGGCCGATCTATGCACGCTTCACCAACCCCACCGTCCAGATGATGGAAGCGCGGCTTGCCGCGCTCGAAGGCGCCGAACGGTGCGTGGCGTTCGCCTCCGGCATGGCGGCGATCCTGGCTACGGTGATGGGTCTGATGAAAGCGGGCGAACACGTCGTCGCGTCGCGTTCGATCTTCGGCTCGACGGTTCAGCTGTTCTCCAACATCCTCGGCCGCTTCGGCATCGAGACGACCTATGTGTCGCCGACCGATCCGGCGGAATGGCGTGCGGCGGTCAAACCAAACACGAAGCTCTTTTTCGTCGAGTCGCCGTCGAATCCGTTGACGGAAGTGAGCGACATCCGCGCGCTCGCGGACATCGCGCACGACGCAGGCGCGTGGCTCGCGGTCGACAACTGCTTCTGCTCGCCGGCGCTGCAAAAGCCGCTCGAGCTGGGGGCCGACATCATCATCCACTCTGCCACCAAGTATCTCGATGGCCAGGGCAGGGTGCTGGGCGGCGCGGTGCTCGGCAGTCAGGCCCTGATGGAGGGCGTCTACACCTTCCTGCGCACGGCAGGGCCGACGCTGTCGGCGTTCAACGCCTGGGTCATCCTGAAAGGCATGGAGACGTTGTCGATCCGGATGGAGGCGCATTCGCGCAACGCGCTGGCGCTGGCGCAATGGCTGGAGGCACAGCCGCAGGTGGCGCGCGTGCTGTATCCCGGCCTGCCGTCGCATCCCCAGCATCAACTGGCGATGGCGCAGCAGAAAACCGGCGGCGGCATCGTCGCGTTGGAGCTGAAGGGCGGCCAGGCGGCAGCATGGAAACTGATCGACGCGACGAAGCTGCTGTCGATCACCGCCAACCTGGGCGACACCAAGACCACCATCACCCATCCGGCGACCACCACCCACAGCCGCATGACGCCGGAGCAGCGCGCGGCGGCCGGCATCGGCGACGGGCTGGTGCGCATTGCCGTGGGGCTGGAATCGGTGGCCGACATCCAGGCTGATCTGGAGCGGGGGCTGGCATGAGCAAGGCGTGGCTGGGCGTGTGGCTGCTCGCTGCGAGTGCGGCCCACGCTGCCGACATGACCGTCGTGCGCTACATCGACCAGGATCCCGGCGATCCGGCTTACACCACCCGTATTCTCGTCACGCCGGACTTCCTGCGCATGGATGGCGGTGAAGACGTTGGCGATTTCGTTCTGCTGGACCGGCGCCAGCGTCAGGTGATCAATGTCATGCATGACAACAACCTGGCCATGGTGTTCATGCCTGGCACGGTGCCGCCCAAGCCCGCCGGCTGGAAACCCCGGCTCGACACGAATGCGGCTGCTCAGGGCACCCGGCGCTTCAGTCTGTCGGTGAACGGCGTGGTGTGCAGCGAGGGCGTGGCTGCTCAGCGTACTGCGCCGGATGCGGCGCGTGCCATGGCCGAAATGAAAGCCGTCCTCGGTGCGACCCAATACCGTGTATGGACGGATTCACCGCGCGAGATGCAGCACGACTGCGATCTGGCGAATCAGGTGTGGGAGTCGGGTGCCACCCTCAAGCTCGGCCTGCCGCTGGAGGAGCGGGAGTTTACCGGGCGGACGCGGCAGTTCGAAAGCGAGACCCGGCAGCCCCTGCAGCCCGAACTGTTCCGGGTGCCGGCCGGCATGACGGCGATCAACGCGCCGTCATAGGTCTTCAACCCTGAGCGCGCAGCCGGCAGCGTCGCAGACCACATAGCCCCAGCGGGCGTACCAGTCGGGCAGCACCCAGCGTTCGCAGTCATGGCCGTCGAGCGCATGGACATGCTGCATCGGGCGGTGCGTGTGGCCGTGGATCAGACGGCTGACCTGCTGCCCGCGCAGCACGCGCACCACTTCGTCGCCGTTCACATCCATGATCGCGGCCGGCTTGGCGGCCTTGGCCGATTCGCTGCCTGCCCGCGCCTGACGCGCGAGGCGCCGCCGCAAGGCAAAAGGAAGCCGCCGCAGCAGGGCCAGCGTCAGCGGGTTTCTTACCCGCCGGCGAAAGCTTTGGTAGGCGACGTCGTCGGTGCACAGGGTGTCGCCGTGCATCAGCAGCGTCGGCATGCCATACAAATCGATGCGGGCGGGGTCGGCGAGCAGCGTCATGCCCGATCGGGCGGCGTAGTGCCGGGCCAGCATGAAGTCACGGTTGCCGTGCATGAAATACACCGGGGTACCGGCATCGGCCAGCGCTTTGAGCCGACGCGCCGTGTCGTGGGCCACCTGCTCGTCATCGTCGTCACCCACCCAGGCCTCGAACAAGTCGCCCAGGATGTAGAGCCCATCCGACCCTGCCGCCTCTTCCTGCAGAAAGCGAAAAAAACGCCCGGTGGCGGCCGGGCGTTCGTCGGTGAGATGCAGGTCAGCCACGAAGTAGGTGCGACCCGTCTTCACCGTTGTCTTCAGGCGATTTCAGCCTTGGTGATCACCACGTCTTCCAGCGGCACGTCCTGGTGCCCGGCGCGGTTGCCGGTCTTCACTTTCTTGATCTTGTCGACCACGTCCATGCCTTCGACCACCTTGCCGAACACGGCGTAGCCGTAGCCCTGCGGAGTAGGCGCGGTGAAGTTGAGGAAGCTGTTGTTGGCAACGTTGATGAAGAACTGCGCAGTGGCCGAATTGGGGTTGGGGGTACGTGCCATGGCGACGGTGTAGGCCTCGTTCTTGAGGCCATTGGAGGCTTCGTTCTCGATCGTTTCGCGGGTGGGTTTTTGCGTCATGCCAGGTTCGAAGCCGCCCCCCTGGATCATGAAGCCGTCGATCACGCGGTGAAAAATCGTACCGTCGAAGAAGCCGTCGCGCACGTATTGCAGGAAGTTTTCGACCGTCTTGGGGGCTTTCTCGGCATCGAGTTCGAGGGTGATGGTGCCGTGATTGGTATGCAGCTTGACCATGGATAAATCCTAAAGAGAGGTTTCGTGAATGATTTTCCAGCGGCCGTTTTCGCGGCTCCAGAACTGGCGCTTGGGAGTGCGGTCGCTGAGGTTGTTGCTCTGGTAGTCCTGAACGAAACTCACCAGCGCGAAGTCGGGTCGTTCCGGGTACAGCATGAGGCTGAGGTTGTTGAGTCCGATCTTGATCCAGGACTTGGCGGCGTTGACTTTCTGTTTGCTGGCGCCAAACGCCTGCAGGTTTTGCGACTCGGTGCGGAACGACTTGCTGTAGTGGCCGAGCAGACGCTCGGTGTCGCGGCTTTCCCAGTCCTGCCGCCATTGGTCGACGGCGGCAGCCAGATCGTTGCGGCGCGCATCGAGCGCTTCGTAGGCTACCCATTCGATCTGTTCGGCAATGATCACCGGGGTTTTTCCGGTCTGGACGTACTGGCCCAACCGGGTCAGGTCGTCGTTGGCCAGCACCACGCAGCCTTCGCTGGCGCGCGGTGCGCGGCTGTAGGTGTTGCTCGGACTGCCGTGTATCCAGATGCCGTGGCCGTTGCGGCCCTGGCGCGTGTCCCATTCGTTGGGGTAGGACAGGGTGAAGGCACCGCTGCCGTAAAAATCGGTGAGTTCGCGCGGCGGCTTGAAGCTGGAAATCGTGTAGATGCCGATCGGGGTGCGGTTGTCCCCTTCCTTCTGCTTGCCCGCGCCGGCCTTGCCGATGGTGACGTAAAAGTCGGCCACCCGGATGGGCAGCCCGGCGCGGTTGGCATAGACGTACAGGCGCGAGCGGCTGGCGTCGACCACCAGTGCATGGCGATAGCCTTCATCCAGGTTCAGCAGGTAGGCCGGCACCTTGTCGCTGGGTAGCGAATCGGTGAGCGCACGCACGCGTTGACGCGCTTCGTCACGCAACTGGTCGATATCGGCATTGCGCGCGCCGCCGGTATTGCCCAGCGTCAGCAGGGGCTGGGCGCGCGCCAGCAGCAGGTCGCCCTTGACCAGGTGCGCCAGGCGGAAGTTCGGGTGTTGCCGGGTCAACTGGTCGACCGCGGTGAGTGCCTCCGGCATCCGGCTTTGCGAAATCGCCAGCAGACTCGTGGCCAGCTGGCGATCGGCGTCAAGCCCGGCGGCATGGAGCGTCGGGGCGGCAAGCAGAAGCGTGAGCAGGAAGCGGCGCATGGTTTATCTGGACGTTTCGCCGACGATGCGCCATTCATTGTTCTGCAGCGCCAGTTCCAGCGTCTTGGTGGCGGTGGAGTTCAGGCGGTCGGAACGGTAAGCCTGTCGGAAAGTGGCGCGGGCGGTGTTGCCCTGTCGTTCGATCTTGAGGTCGCTGACCTGCACCTCGATGCGCTGGGGTGCGGTGATGCGGGCGCGGCGCTGGGCCACCCAGTTCGCGCGCGTCATGCCGTCGGCGGCGTAGTCGCTGGCATAGGCGGCGAGGTAGCTGTCCACATCACGGCTGGACCAGGCTTGCGCCCAGCGGGCGACGGCGGCCTCGACGTCCGGGTTGGTCGCGGCGGGTTTGGCGGACGCAGGCTCCGCTACGGCGGCCCTGGTGACCGTAGCGGCCGGTTTCGGGGTAACGGCGGCGGCCGGCCTGGCGGCGGCCGGCTTGCGCGGCTGCCCGCCGATCATGTCCTGGATCAGCGCAAGCTTGGTCTGAGCGGCGGCATTCTTGCTGTCGAGCGCCAGCGCCTTGTCGTAAGCGAGCGAGGCCATCTTGGCGTAGATGTCGCCGAGGTTTTCGTGTGCGGTGGCGTAGCTGGGATGGGTGCGGATCGCCATTTCCAGCGCGTTTTTCGCCGCCTCGTACTTGCTTTGCGACGCGTAGAGGACGGCCAGGTTGTTGTAGGGTTCGGGCAGCTCGGGGTAGTCCTCGGTCAGCCCGGTGAACACGGTGATGGCATCGTTGGTCTTGCCCTGATCGGCGAGGATCAGGCCCTTGAGGAAGCGCGCCTGCGCGTCTTTGGGGTTTTTTGCCAGGAAACGGTTGGCGCGGTCGAGCGCGCCTGCGAGGTCGCCCTTGCGGAATTGCTGGTTGATGTCCTGGACTTCATTGGCCAGTACGGGTGTGCTGGCGACGATGACACAGGCGACAACGGCGGCAAGGAAACGTGACAAAGCCATGTGATATGCTCGGATCATCTTGGGAAGCTGGCATTCTAACAAGTTCGACCCCGCTGAGACAGTCGGCACCCCGCTTGATTCCCGCATGTCTTCATTCAGTTCGTAGACCGCTCGCACCATGCTGCACATCACCAATTCCCTTACGCGTACCAAGGAAGCGTTTGTTCCGCTCTCTCCCGGCCAGGTCCGCATGTATGTGTGCGGCATGACGGTCTACGACCTGTGCCATCTGGGCCATGCGCGGGTATTCGTAGTGTTCGACATGGTGACGCGCTGGTTGCGCGCGAGTGGCTATCAGGTCGAGTACGTAAGGAATATTACGGACATCGACGACAAAATCATTAGGCGCGCGCAGGAAAATGGCGAAACGCCGGCCGCGCTGACCGGGCGCTTCATCGAAGCGATGCATGAAGACGAGCGCGCGCTCGGCGTGCTGCCGCCCGACCACGAACCGCGTGCCACCGAATACGTGGCGCAGATGCTGGCGATGATCGGACAACTGGTCGGCAACGGCCTGGCTTACCCGGCGCCCAACGGCGACGTGTACTACAGTGTCCGAGGCTTCCCCGCCTACGGCCGCCTGTCGGGCAAGAGCCTCGACGAACTGCGTGCCGGCGAGCGGGTGGAAGTCGACCCCAACAAGCGCGACCCGATGGACTTCGTGCTGTGGAAGGCCGCCAAGCCGGGCGAACCGGCGTGGGAGTCGCCCTGGGGGGCGGGGCGTCCGGGCTGGCATATCGAATGCTCGGCGATGAGCGCCGACCTCCTGGGTCGGCACTTCGACATCCACGGCGGCGGCCAGGATCTGCAATTCCCGCATCACGAGAACGAGATCGCCCAGTCCGAGGGCGCGCACGACTGCACCTTCGTCAACTACTGGATGCACAACGGCTTCGTGCGGGTGGACAACGAAAAGATGTCCAAATCACTGGGCAATTTCTTCACCATCCGCGAGGTGCTGGAGAAATACGACGCCGAAGTGGTGCGCTTCTTCATCCTGCGCGCGCATTACCGCAGCCCGCTGAACTATTCGGACGCCCACCTCGACGACGCCCGGGGCGCGCTGACGCGGTTGTATACCGCACTGAAGAACGCACCTGCGGCGACGGAAAGCCCTGACTGGAGTCACCCCGCCGCACTGCGTTTCCGGGCGGCGATGGACGACGACTTCAATACGCCGGAAGCCCTCGCGGTGCTGTTCGAACTGGCCGGTGAGGCCAACCGCGGTGATGTCGCCGCCGCGCAGACTCTGCGCCGCCTCGGTGGCGTGCTCGGCCTGCTGCAGCGCGAAACGGCGGATTTTCTGCAGGCGGGAACCACGCCTGGCGGCCTGCCGGAGGCTGAGATCGAAGCCTTGATTTCGGCACGCCTGGCTGCGCGCAAGGCAAAGAACTTTGCCGAGTCCGACCGCATCCGCGATGCGCTGACGGCAGCCGGCATCGTGCTGGAAGACGGGGCCGCCGGCACCACCTGGCGCCGCGCCTGAAACCCTCGCAGCACATGACGCCTACCTCCCTGGTTCTGGTCGGCGCCGCAGGTTGGCTGTACCCTGATTGGCGCAGCGGGTTTTATCCGGATGGCTTGCCGGATGACTGGCTGTTGTCTTATTACAACACGCAATTTCAGGCGGTCTATCTGCCCGCCGCCGTCTGGCAGGCCACTTCCGAAGCAACCTGGGCGCAGTGGCTCCATGACACCCAGGATGGTTTCCGTTTTGTGCTGGAGCCGGCCGACACGGTGTCGTCCCAACCCGCTTCGGAACGCGTAACGCTGGCCGCGCCGGAATGGGCGGCAGGGCATATCTGGTGGCTGGATGACGCGCCCGATCTGCGTGTGCTGGCGCAGCGCATCACGCTGCAGGCGGCGACGGGCGAGCCCCTGTTCGTAATCAGCCGTAGCGGAAACCTCGCCTTGCTGGAGCAGGCCAACACCTTGAGGCAGGTGATGGGCTATTGAATCTGCGGCAAATCACCTGAGTCATGGCTGAGACGCCGGCGTGCGTGGGTAAAATGGCAGCCCGAATAAAAATACAGGCCGATTTCTTGCATAACGACACCCTGGTCGAAATCGAAGATGTTGCATTTGGCTATGGCGCCCGGCCCGTTTTGAAGGGCATCAACCTGACTGCCCGGCGCGGGCAGGTCATCGCCATCATGGGCAGCAGCGGTTGCGGCAAAACCACGCTTTTGCGTCTGATCGGCGGGCAGATCAAGCCCGGCCAGGGAAAAGTGCGCGTGGCGGGCGAGTCGGTGGGCGAGCTCGATTCGGCCGCTCTGTACCGCCTGCGGCGCAAGATGGGCATGCTGTTCCAGTTCGGCGCGCTGTTCACCGACATCTCGGTGTTCGACAATGTTGCGTTCCAGCTGCGCGAGCACACCGACCTGCCGGAAGACACCATCCGCGATCTGGTGCTGATGAAACTGCATGCCGTGGGTCTGCGCGGCGCGGCGCATCTGATGCCGTCCGAACTCTCCGGCGGGATGGCGCGGCGGGTGGCGCTGGCGCGTGCGATAGCGCTGGACCCCATGCTGGTGATGTACGACGAGCCGTTTGCCGGGCTCGACCCGATTTCGCTGGGGGTGACCGGCAACCTGATCCGCCGCCTGACCGACACGCTGGGGCTGACCTCGCTGGTGGTCACCCACGACGTGCAGGAGTCGCTGAAAATTGTCGACTATGTTTATTTCGTCTCGGAAGGCGTGGTCGTCGCCGAGGGCACGGCGGCCGAGATCCGGGCGTCCGGCCTGCCGTATGTGCACCAGTTCGTGCATGGCGAAGCCGACGGCCCGGTGCCGTTCCACTATCCGGCGCCGTCCTATGCCGATGACCTGGGATTGAGGAGACAGGGTGCTTAAGCAATCGATCGAGAGCCTGGGGAATCGCACGATCCAGGGCGTGTGGCGGATCGGCTTTGCGGCCCGTTTCTTCGTGGCGATGCTGCTGCATTCGGGCACCGCATTCCGCCGCTTCGGCCTCACCATCCGCGAGATGTACTTCACGGGTGTGCTCTCGCTCATCATCATTCTGGTGTCGGGTCTGTTCGTCGGCATGGTGCTTGGCCTGCAGGGCTACGAAACCCAGCAGCGCTTCGGTTCCGAATCGGCGCTGGGCACGCTGGTGGCGCTGTCCCTGGTGCGTGAACTGGGGCCGGTCCTGGCGGGACTCCTGTTCGCCAGCCGCGCCGGATCGGCCATCACCGCGGAGATCGGCCTGATGAAGGCGACCGAGCAACTGTCGGCGATGGAAATGATGGCCGTCGATCCGATTGCGCGCGTGGTGGCGCCGCGCTTCTGGGCCGGGGTGATTTCCATGCCCCTGCTTGCGGCATTGTTTTCGGCGATGGGGATCCTGGGAGGCTATCTGGTCGGGGTGCTGCTGATCGGAGTCGACGTCGGCACCTTCTGGTCGCAAATGAAGAGCTCGGTCGATTTCGAGCAGGATATCCTGAACGGCGTCATCAAGAGCGTGGTGTTCGGCGTGGCCATCACCACCATTGCACTGTTTGAGGGCTACGATGCGCCGCCCACCGCCGAAGGGGTGTCGGGCGCCACCACGCGCACCGTGGTGACGTCCAGCCTGGCTGTGCTGGCGCTGGATTTTGTGTTGACCGCATTCATGTTCCGGGGACTTAACTAAATGAACAAGACCGTACTCGATCTCTGGGTGGGATTATTTGTTATCGCGGGATTTGCAGCATTGTTGTTCCTGGCGCTCAAGGTCGGCAGCACGAGTGCCGTAAGCGCGTCTAACAGCTACGAAGTTGTCGCCCGCTTCGACAATATCGGCGGGCTCAAGCCGCGTGCGCCGGTTAAAAGCGCCGGGGTGGTGGTGGGCAGGGTGGCGGACATCCGTTTCGACAATGAAACATTTGAAGCTGCGGTCACCCTCCGCCTGGACAAGCGCTATGCTTTTCCCAAGGACACCTCGGCCGGCATCATGACGTCGGGATTGCTGGGCGAGCAGTATGTCGGGCTGGAAGCGGGCGGCGACAGCGAGGCATTGAAGGATAAAGACCGGATTCTCATCACCCAGGATGCTGTGGTGCTGGAAAATCTGATCGGACAATTTATATACGGTAAGGCTCAAGAAGGAGCGCCACAATGAAACGCACATCATTCACCCATACCCTCATCGCAGCCGGCATCCTGCTGGCCGCCCTGCCTGCGCAGGCAGAGACCATCACCCTGCAACAGGCGGTGGAAATGAGCCTGGCAGCCGACCCCCGCATCAAGGAGCGCGAACAGGTGGTCGAGGCCGCGCGCGGCATGCTGCAGGAAGTGCAGGGCAATGCCGGCTGGCGGGTGAGCGCCAATGCCTTCATCGGGCTGGCGCCGGAAGTCGAGGGCGGCTTCTATCAGGGCGGCGCCTACAGCGGAACCGTTCCGCGAACCGACGGCGACAATTTCGATGGCGTGTCCGACTGGACGCATCTTGATTTCGCACTGGTCAAACCCCTCTACACCTTCGGCAAGATCGAGCGCTACGGCGAGGCCGCACAGGGCAATGTCGACCTTAAACGCGGTGAGCTCAGGCAGACGCGCGGCGACACGGTGTACGACACCAAGCGTGCCTATTTCGGGTATCTGACCGCGCGCGATATCCGGGTTTTCCTGGAAGACATGCAGGGCCGTATGAACAAGGCCATCACCTCGGTCGAGCGCAATCTCAAGGAAGAGACCGGTGAGTCCAAGCAGTCCGATCTGTATGCGCTGCAAACCGCCAAGGGCATGCTGGCCAAATATGTACACCAGGCGCGCGCGGTCGAGAAAATCAGCCTCGATGGCCTGAAGGTGCTGACTGGCGCCGGCTTGAAGGCCGATCTCACGGTGGCCGACGAACGGATCGAGCCGGTCCCTTTCCCGCAGATCGAACTGGCTGACTTCCAGGCACGCGCGCTGCAGGATCGTCCGGAAATGCAGCAACTCGAAGCGGGCTTGCGCGCCCGCCGCGCCCTGGTGGCCGCCAAAAAGGCCGACCGCATGCCCGACGTGTATGCCGGCGTGATCGGACAGTTCAACTATGCCTCGCAGCGCGAGCGGCTGGACAACCCCTATCTCAGCGATTCCTTCAACGGCGGTGGCCTTACCCCTGTGGTCGGAGTGAAATGGGATACCGTGTTCGGCGTTGCCAGCGCGCGTGTCAACCAGGCGCAGGCCGAACTGGAGGCGCTCAACCACAAGAAGGCATTTGCCGTGGCCGGCATTCCGTTCGAAGTCGGCGAGGCCTATGCCAATGCCCGTGCCAATTATGATGCGCAGCGCGATCTGGCTGAGGGTGCGGCTGCCGCACGGCGCTGGATGGTGGCGACGCTGGCCGATTTTTCGGCCGGGATCGAAAGTGCCGACAAGGTGGCCGACGCGATCAAGAACCACGTCCTGGCCCAGACCGAGTATTTGCGCACGGTCAACGACTACAACATGAATGTGGCGCAACTGGCGCGCCTGACGGGTGAACTCAAGTAGGCAGGGGGCGTCTACCCCTTAGCCGATTGGCATCTTATCCGACTTTATCGAACAGGAATATTTCGAACATGTTGCGCTCTTTCTTGCTGCTACTGGCACTGCTGCTGGGGTTGAATGCCCCTGTTGCGCTGGCCGCCGACACGCCGCCCGACGTGCTGGCACGCACCACCACCCAGGACGTCCTGACCATCCTGAAGCAGGACAAGGAGCTTCAAAATGGCAATATGGCCAAGGTATACCAACTGGTCGAAGCCAAAATTCTGCCCAATTTCGACTTCAACCGCATGACCCAGCTGGCTCTGGGCAAGCACTGGCCGCGTGCCACCCCGAAGCAGAAGCAGGCGCTGGTATCCGAGTTCCGCAACCTGCTGGTGCGCACCTATTCCGGCTCGCTGACCGCCTTCACCAACCAGACGGTCGAATTCAAGCCGCTGGCGCTGAAGCCGGGCGATACCGACGTGACCGTGCGCTCCGAAATACGCCAGCCGGGCGGGCAGCCCATCCCGATCAATTACAGCATGTACAAAACGGCCTTCGGCTGGAAGGTATACGATGTGACGATCGACGGCGTCAGCCTGGTCACCAATTACCGCGCCTCCTTCTCCAACAACATTCGCCAGAATGGAATAGACGGGCTGATCAAGGCGTTGGCCGACCAGTCGGTGCGTGGAGCGCCCCAGCCGGCGCCGCGTCCCGGCTCGTGATTGTCTGCGAGGCCAACCGTTGCCGCATTGCCGGCGCGGTGACCGTCGACAGCGTGGGCAGTCTGCTGCGCGAATTGCGACCGCTTCTGGCGCAGGGCGTGGATACTTTGGATTTCAGCGGCGTTGAAACTGCGGATTCGGCTGCCCTGGCGCTGGTCTTCAGTGCCATGCGTCAGGCCCGGCAAGCCGGGCACACGCTTGCCTGCACTGGCCAGCCGGCCAGCTTTGCCACCCTGGCCGAGCTGTATGGGGTGTCCGAGCTGCTGCCGGCATGAGCCAGGCAACGCCCGCAATCCGCGTCAACGCGCTGCGCAAGCGCTTCCGCACCACCCAGGCGCTCGACGGCGTCGCGCTCGACATCCAGCCGGGCGAATTCTTCGGCCTGCTGGGCCCCAACGGGGCCGGCAAGACCACGCTGATCTCGATCCTCGCCGGCCTTACCCGCGCTGATTCCGGGCAGGCTGCCGTCATGGGGCACGACGTGGTGCGCGACTACCGTCAGGCACGCCGCGCGCTGGGCGTGGTGCCGCAGGAACTGGTCTACGACCCCTTCTTCAACGTGCGCGAGACCCTGCGCATCCAGTCCGGCTACTTCGGTCTCAGGCACAACGACGGCTGGATCGACGAGATCATGCATCACCTCGATCTCACCCCGCACGCCGACAAGAACACGCAGAGCCTGTCGGGCGGCATGAAGCGCCGCCTGCTGGTGGCGCAGGCGCTGGTGCACAAGCCGCCGGTCATCGTGCTCGACGAGCCGACCGCCGGAGTGGACGTCGACCTGCGCCGTTCGCTGTGGGAATTCATCAGCGGCCTCAACCGTGAGGGCCACACCATCCTGCTGACCACGCATTACCTGGAAGAGGCCGAGGCGCTATGCGGCCGCATCGCCATGCTGAAAGGCGGCCGCGTGGTCGCCTGCGACACCACGCGCAACCTGCTGCAGCTGACCAATGAGCACTGCGCGCAACTGCGGCTCGATGCCGAAGTCGTGCCGGCCGCCTGGCAGGGCCGTTTGCACCACGACGCCGATGGCAGCTGGCGCGTCAATTTCAGCGACTATGCCGAGCTGGAAACCCTGCTGGCCGATCTGCGCGGCGCGGGTGTGCGCGTGCTCGAAATGCAGTTGCAGGAACCCGACTTGGAGGATGTCTTTACCGACATCATGAAGCGCACATGAATCCTCCACCCCAAACGCCACTTCGCGGCGCTTCCCCCTTAAGGGGCAAGAAACGCTTGGGACGGCCCGGCGCGTTTCTTGTGAGCGGACTGTCGACACTGTTCTACAAGGAAATGCTGCGCTTCTGGAAAGTGGTGGTGCAGACCGTGGTTGCGCCGGTGGTCACCGCCTTGCTGTACCTGCTGATCTTCTCGCACGTGCTGGAAGCGCACGTCGAGGTCTATCCCGGCGTCTCCTACACCAGCTTCCTGGTGCCGGGACTGGTGATGATGAGCATGCTGCAGAACGCGTTCTCCAACAGCTCGTCGAGCCTCATCCAGTCGAAGATGCAGGGCAACATCGTGTTCGTGCTGCTGCCGCCCTTGTCCTACCTGGAATTTTTCCTCGCCTATCTCGGCGCGGCGATGATCCGCGGCCTGGTGGTCGGCCTCGGCGTGTGGGGGGTGACGCTGTGGTTCGCGCCGTGGCAGATGCCGCACCTGGGCTGGCTGCTGGCGTATGCGCTGCTGGCCTGCGCCAAAATGGGCGCAGTCGGCCTAGTGGCGGGCATCTGGGCGGAAAAATACGACCAGCTGGCGGCGTTCCAGAATTTCCTCATCCTGCCGCTTACCTTCCTGTCCGGCGTGTTCTACTCGATCCATTCGCTGCCACCTTTCTGGCAGGCCATCTCGCATGCCAACCCGGTGTTCTACCTGATCGACGGCTTCCGCTATGCCTTTGTCGGCCAGTCCGACACCGATCCCTGGCTCGGCCTGCTGGTCGCCGGGGCCTGCTTTGTGGCAATATCCGCCCTCACTCTGGTGCTGCTGCGCAGCGGCTACAAGCTCAGACATTAAGCGCCCCTCCTCAAGAGGGACGTCGTTGAAACAAGCGAGGCAAGACAAGCATGGTTACTCCCGACGACATCAAAGGCTGGATCACCGAGAAACTGCCGTGCGACCACATCGAACTGGATGGCGACGGCCAGCATTTCCAGGCGGTGATCGTCAGCCCCAGCTTCACCGGCAAGAACATGATCCAGCAGCACCGGCTGGTTTACGACGCGCTCGGTTCCCGCATGCACGCGCAGATCCACGCGCTGTCGATGAAGACCTACTCGCCCGAAGACTGGGCCGCCCGCTGAATGGACGCACTGCTGATTCATGGCGGCAACCCGCTTGCCGGCGAGGTGCGCATTTCCGGCGCCAAGAACGCCGCGCTGCCTATCCTGACCGCCAGCCTGCTCGTCGCCGAGCCGCTCAAGCTGGGCAATGTGCCGCACCTCAAGGACATCAGCACCATGCTGGCCCTGCTGGGGCACATGGGCGTGCGCGTCACGCTGGACGACAAGAACCACGTCACCCTGTGCGGCGAATCGATCCCGCACAAGGAAGCGCCCTACGAGATGGTGAAAACCATGCGCGCCGCGATCCTGGTGCTGGGACCGACGCTGGCGCGCTTCGGCGATGCGCGGGTATCGCTGCCTGGCGGCTGCGCCATCGGCTCGCGGCCGGTCGACATTCACATCAAGGGCCTGCAGGCGATGGGCGCCGACATTACCATCGAACATGGTTACATCCACGCACGCTGCAAGCGCCTCAAGGGCGCGCGCATCGTGATGGATCTGGTCACCGTGACCGGCACCGAGAACCTGATGATGGCCGCCGCGCTGGCTGAAGGCACCACCGTGCTGGAAAACGCCGCGCGTGAACCCGAAGTGGTCGACCTGGCACGCTGCCTGATCGCGATGGGAGCCAAGATCGAAGGCGCCGGCAGCGATGTCATCACCATCCACGGTGTCGACACGCTCCATGGCGCCGACTATTCGGTGATGGCTGATCGCATCGAGACAGGCACTTTTCTGGTCGCCGCCGCCATGACCGGCGGCCGCGTGCGTGCCACCCACACCCAGCCCGATACGCTCGACGCGGTGATGAGCAAGCTGCGCGAGGCGGGTGCCAAAGTTGAAGTGGGCCCCGACTGGATCGAGGTCGAGTCCGACGGAAAATTGAAGGCAGTCGACGTGCGCACTGCGCCGCACCCGGCGTTTCCCACCGACATGCAGGCGCAGTTCATGGCGATGAACACCATCGCTGCGGGCGCGGCCAGCGTCACCGAAACCATTTTCGAGAACCGCTTCATGCACGTGCAGGAGCTGCGCCGGCTAGGGGCCAACATCGAAGTCTCCGGCCACACCGCGCTGGTGCGCGGCGTGCCACGGCTCGACGGCGCCATCGTCATGGCCACCGACCTGCGCGCCTCGGCCTGCCTGGTCCTCGCAGGCCTGGTGGCGGCGGGCGAGACCACCATCGAGCGCATCTACCACCTCGACCGTGGCTACGAACGCATCGAGGAAAAGCTTACCCAGCTGGGTGCACGCATCAAGCGCGTGCATTGACCGACATCGAACATGAGTTATTCAGGCATCACGCTGGCCCTGTCCAAAGGCCGCATCTTTGAAGAAACCCTGCCGCTGCTGGCGGCAGCAGGCATCACGCCGTCCGAAAACCCCGAGTCGTCGCGCAAGCTCATCATCGGCACCAACCGTGCCGACGTGCGGCTCATCATCGTGCGCGCCAGCGACGTGCCGACCTATGTCCAATACGGCGCCGCCGACCTCGGCATCGCCGGCAAGGATGTGCTCAACGAACACGGCGGCAACGGCCTGTACCAGCCGCTCGACCTGCAGATCGCGCGCTGCCGCATGATGGTCGCGGTGCGCGAAGGCTACGACTATGCGGGGACGGTGAAGCAGGGCGCGCGCATTCGCGTCGCCACCAAGTACGTCAATGCCGCGCGTGACCATTTCGCATCAAAAGGCGTGCACATCGACCTGATCAAGCTGTACGGCTCGATGGAACTTGCCCCGCTGGTCGGGCTGTCCGACGTCATCGTCGACCTCGTCTCCACCGGCGGCACCCTCAAGGCCAACGGCCTGGTTGCGGTGGAGCACATCAGCGACATCAGTTCGCGGCTGGTGGTGAATCAGGCTGCGCTCAAGCTCAAGCGCAATCTGATCCAGCCGGTGATCGATGCGTTCTCGACGGCGGTCGGCACGCGCGACGCCGCGTAACCGTGCCGGCAGTGTTCAACCCCGCCTCGTGGACGCCCGTCGTCCTCGCTTGGTCGTTCCTGCTGTTGCTGCCGTTCGGCCGCTCGTCCGAGCTGCCTGTTTTCATCATGGCCATCCTCGGCGGCGTGCTGATCTGGAAGCATGGCAAACAGGCCGTGTGGGAAGGCGGCGCCAAAACCTTCAGCCTGCTGTTTCTGTGCATCTGGATTCCGATTGCCCTGTCGGTTCCCGATTCGCTGTGGTTCAAGAAATCGCTCAGCACCGCGCTGACTTATCCGCGCATCTATCTGGCCGGCATCTACCTGATCTGGATGCTGCGCGAAGACCTCGCGCGCCAGCGCCTGCTCAAGCTGTCGGCGTGGCTGTTGCTGTTCTGGGTGGTCGATGCGCTGGTTCAGGCGGTGGTTGGCTACGATCTGCTGGGTTTTGCCTACCCTGATCGCCTGAACGGCCTGTTCGGTCCGAAGAACTGGAAACTCGGCCTCACGCTTGCCATGCTGTCGCCCATCGTGTGGGAATACGTCTCACGCCACGGAACAAAATGGCAATTGGCGCTGGCCTGGCTCGGCACCGCAGCCGTTGTGCTGCTGGCCAGCAACCGGGAAAGCTGGATTGTTTTTGCGCTGGCCACCCTGATCTGGAGCTGGGCCTATGCCCGGCGGCTCGGGCTGCACCCGGCCAGACTCCTGCTGCCGCTCATTCTCGTTGCCGGGCTGGCAGGGGTGGTCGCCTATCAAACCAACCCCAAGTTCACCCAGCGCGTCGATCAGTCCATGGCCGTGCTGGATTTCAGTTACGAAGGTTTGAACAGGGCAAGCTCGTTACGCATGCATTTGTGGCGCAACGCGTTGACGGTCATGGAAAATCATCCGCTCAACGGCGCGGGTGTGCGGTCTTACCGTTATGCCTATGCACAATACGCAGAAGCAGATGATCCTTACGTCAACCCGGATGGCACCGGCATGGCTTATGCTCACCAGTTGATGCTTGAAGTGGGGTCGGAAACCGGGATGATCGGCCTGGTCGGGCTGCTGGCCTTTTTCGTCATCTTCATACGTTCCGGGCGGCAGCTCAAAACAGAGGATTCATTAACCTGGGTGGCCTGGCTGGGCGCATTTGTCTGGCTGTTTCCTGTAAATGCCCACACGGCGATCTACTCGGCGTATTGGTCGTTGTTGCTGTGGTGGGTGCTTGCCGTGGGGATGAGCCGGCAGATGCGGTGATCTTTTGCGCCCGGGAATGAATTCGAACGGAATGCACGGCGTGACCGGATTGGTTGGTAGCGAAAAGCCGATCCGCGTCAGAACTGAAGCTGAGTCGTTTATTAGCAAGGAGCGTGTTTGATGAAGGCTGTAATTTTGGCTGGTGGCCTGGGCACTCGAATATCGGAAGAAACCCATCTCAAGCCAAAGCCGATGATCGAAATCGGCGGCAAGCCTATCCTGTGGCACATCATGAAGTTGTATTCCGCCCATGGCGTTCACGATTTCGTGATCTGCTGTGGATACAAGGGCTATGTCATCAAGGAATACTTCGCCAACTATTTTTTGCACATGTCCGATGTCACGTTCGACATGGAGCACAACAGGATGGAAGTTCACCAGCGTAAGGCCGAGCCATGGCGTGTGACACTGGTGGATACCGGCGAAGAGACGCTCACCGGGGGGCGCCTGAAACGGGTTGCTGACTATCTCAAGGATGAGGAGGCATTCTGCTTCACCTACGGCGATGGGGTCTCGGACGTGGACATATCGCGCGAGATCGCATTCCACAAGCAGCACGGAAAACTGGCAACCGTTACCGCCGTTCAGCCGCCCGGTCGCTATGGCGCCTTGCAGATGGACGGCACCCGTGTGGCCGGGTTCACCGAGAAACCCCGGGGTGACGGCGGGTTGATCAACGGCGGTTTCTTTGTGCTCTCGCCCAAATGTATCGATCTGATTGCGGGTGATCAATCCAGTTGGGAAGGGGAGCCTCTGACCCGGCTTGCGACGAAGGGGCAGTTAATGGCTTTCGAGCACAACGGGTTCTGGCAACCCATGGATACGTTGCGCGAGAAAAATCTGCTCGAAGACCTATGGGCATCCGGCAAGGCCCCGTGGAAAGTGTGGCCATGAACCGGGGATTCTGGCGCGGCAAGCGGGTTTTCCTGACCGGCCATACTGGTTTCAAGGGCGGCTGGCTGGCCCTGTGGCTGGCTGACATGGGGGCCGAAGTTCATGGCTATGCGCTGGCGCCGCCTACCGACCCCAACCTGTTCACGGCGGCAAACCTGCAAGACCGTCTGGCCCGCAGCACCATTGCCGACATCCGTGACGCTGAAGCGCTTGCCCAGGCCATGCAGGCGGCCCGGCCCGACATCGTGTTGCATCTGGCTGCGCAGCCGCTGGTGCGTTATTCCTACGCCGCTCCGGTGGAGACCTATGCCGTCAACGTCATGGGCACAGTCAATCTGCTGGAGGCGGTGCGACAGACACCCGGCGTCAAAGCCGTGGTCAACGTCACCACCGACAAGTGTTACGAAAACCGGGAGTGGGTCTGGCCCTACCGTGAGTACGAAGCCATGGGTGGCTTTGATCCGTATTCCAGCAGCAAGGCCTGTTCCGAACTGGTGACCGCGGCTTATCGCCGCTCCTTCCTGGAACCTGCCGGCATCCACCTGGCCAGTGCGCGCGCCGGCAATGTCATCGGCGGCGGCGACTGGGCGGACGACCGGCTGGTCCCCGATTTTCTGCGCGCGCTGGATGCAGGCCAGACGCTTGCCATCCGCTCGCCGCTGGCCACACGCCCGTGGCAGCATGTGCTCGAGCCGCTGTCCGGCTACCTCATGCTGGCGGAAAGGCTTTTCACCGAAGGCCAGTGCTTTGCCGAGGCGTGGAATTTCGGCCCTGAAGAGGCTGATGCCAAACCGGTTCAATGGATCGTCGAATATCTGTGCAGCCAGGTGCCCGATGCCGCCTGGCAATGCGATGCTGCCCCGCAGCCACACGAGGCCAACATGCTCAAACTGGACAGCGCCAAGGCCAAGGCCATGCTTGGATGGCGCCCGCGCTGGAATCTGCAGGCCGCGCTGGACATGACGCTGGCCTGGCATCAGGCCTGGAAACAGGGCTCGGACATGGCCGCCACCAGCGCACAGCAGATTCAGGCATACGAGGCGGCAACCAGGCTGGCATGAGCACCCGCTTTGACATACTGGATACGCCGCTGCCCGGCTTGCGGATCCTGCAGCGCAAACCCATAGGCGACAGCCGGGGGTATCTGGAGCGCCTCTTCTGCAGCGAAGAATTGCAGGCGCTCGCCCCGGGCAGGCATATCGCCCAGATCAACCACACCTTGACCGCAAGCCGCGGCACCGTGCGTGGCATGCACTTTCAGCGCCCACCCCATGCCGAAATCAAGTTCGTGAGTTGCCTGCGTGGCGAAGTCTTTGATGTTGCCGTGGACCTACGCGATAATTCGCCGACTTTTTTGCGCTGGCACACTGAAGTGCTCAGCGCCGACAATCACAAAACCCTCGTTATCCCGGAAGGCTTTGCCCACGGGTTTCAAACCCTCACCGACGACTGCGAAATGCTGTATTTCCATACCGCCGCCTACCAGCCCGGCGCCGAAGGCGGCCTCAATGTGCAGGACCCCCGGCTGGCCATCCAGTGGCCACTGCCGGTTGCCGGGCTGTCGCCGCGCGATGCCGCGCACCCCTTGCTGGGCGAAGACTTCACCGGGGTGGCGCCATGAAGTGCCGCCACTGCGGAACGGAACTCAAACTGCCCCTGGTGGACCTGGGGAGCGCGCCGCCCTCCAACGCCTATCTCACCGAGCAGACCCTGCACGCGCCGGAAAAATGGTTTCCGCTGCGCGTACTGGTGTGTGAGCACTGCTGGCTGGTGCAAACCGAGGATTTCGCCCAGGCAAATGAACTGTTCGATGCCGAATACGCCTACTTCAGCGGTTTTTCCAGCAGTTGGCTCGCCCATTCCGAGCATTATGTGGCCGACATGGTGGCGCGCTTCGGTCTGACCGCCGACAGCCACGTCGTCGAAGTCGCCGCCAACGACGGCTACCTGCTGCAATACGTCAAGGCACGCAACATTCCCTGCACCGGCGTGGAGCCGACCGCAAGCACTGCCGCTGCGGCGCGGGCCAAGGGCATTCCGGTTGTCGAGGACTTTTTTGGGGTGCGTCTGGCACAGGAACTGGCTGCCCAGGGCAAGCAGGCCGATCTCACCGCCGCCAACAACGTGCTGGCCCATGTGCCCGATATCAACGACTTTGTGGCGGGATTTGCCAAACTGCTCAAGCCGCAAGGCGTGTCCACCTTTGAGTTTCCCCACCTGCTCAAACTGGTCGAGGAAAACCAGTTCGACACCATTTACCACGAGCACTTTTCCTATCTGTCGCTCACGGCAGTCAACCGCATTTTTTCTGCCAATGGCCTAACGGTATTCGATGTGCAAGAGCATCCCACGCATGGCGGCAGCCTGCGCGTGTTTGCCCAGCGCAGTGATACCGGGCAGCAACCGCGTAGCGCCCGGGTGGACGAACTGCTGCAACGCGAAGCCCAGGCAGGCATGCTCAACGCCGACTATTACACCGGCTTCCAGGCCAAAACCGATCAGGTCAAGAATGACTTTCTGGCCTTTCTGCTGGAAGCCAAACGCCAGGGCAAAACCGTGGCCGCCTATGGCGCGGCGGCAAAAGGCAACACCCTGATGAACTACGCCGGTATCCGTCCTGACCTGATTTCATTCGTGGTGGATCGCAACCCGGCCAAGCAGGGCAAGTACATGCCGGGCAGTCGTATTCCAATTTTGGATGAGGAAAAGCTAAAGGATGCCAAGCCGGATTACGTGGTCATCCTGCCGTGGAACCTGAAAGCAGAAGTCATGAAACAGCTTGCCTATATTCAAAAATGGAGTGGGAAGTTCGTAATGGCAGTGCCGAAATTGGAGGTGTTATGACTTCCCGAATTTATTACACCAAACCCTCGATTACCGAAAAGGAGATCGAATACGCCACTGATGCAGCTCGTAACGGCTGGGGCGAACGTTGTTACGAATACATCCACCGTTTTGAGGAATTGTTCAAGCAACACCTTGGTGTGAAATACGCCATTGCCACATCGAGTTGCACTGGAGCGCTTCATATGGGCTTGGCTGCGCTAGGGGTGGGCCCAGGTGACGAAGTGATTCTGGCGGATACAAACTGGATAGCCAGTGCCGCCCCTATCACCTACCTCGGCGCAAAGCCGGTATTCGTCGATATCCTGCCTGACACGTGGTGCCTTGACCCACAACGCGTACGCGAGGCCATTACTCCCAAAACGAAGGCCATCATTGCAGTACATCTCTATGGAAATTTATGTGAGATGGACGAATTAATGACTATCGGAGAACAGCACGGCATTCCCGTTATTGAAGATGCGGCCGAGGCGATTGGATCGGTTTATCACGGCAAGCGTGCCGGATCGATAGGTAAATTTGGGGCGTTTTCCTTTCACGGGACTAAGACCGTGACGACAGGCGAAGGTGGCATGTTTGTCACCAATGACGCAGACCTGTACGAGCATGTGCTGACCCTAAGTAATCATGGCCGTGCCAGAGGGCAGACCAAGCAGTTCTGGCCTGACATGGTTGGCTTTAAATACAAGATTTCCAACATTCAGGCGGCGATTGGGTGTGCTCAACTTGAGCGCATTGATGACCTGATTTCTCGTAAACGTGAGATTTTTAGAAGTTATTGTGAGGGAGTTTCATCTATATCCGGGATCAGTATGAATCCTGAGTTGAATGGAACACAAAATGGTTTTTGGATGCCAACACTGGTTTTCTCGCAGGAAACGGGCATTACTAGAGAAAATCTTCAGGCTGCCTTTCGTTCAGAAAGTATTGATGCACGCGTCTTTTTTTGGCCCCTGAGTTCTTTGCCACCATTTGAGCCTGTACTGAAAAATCGTGTTTCATACGACATCCCGGGACGAGCAGTTAATCTGCCCTCTTACCATGATCTGTCCGAGTCTGATTTGAGGCGCGTCGTAAATGTAATTCGTTCTCTTTCAGCGTCTGTAAGTTCGAATCAATGAGGCTTTTATTATTGGCCGACCATAGGGTTGGTATTGAGATTACTCAGTATCTTATTGAGCACTTTCCTCAGGATTTGGCGCTGGTTGTAACTACTGCTGAGAACGATATTTTCCATGAATCGCGCAAGCGGAAAATTCCAGCGCAAGTGTTTGATACAAATGAGGCGCTTGCAGCGCAATTGGCAAATGCCGAAATTGACTTGGGGGTGTTGGCTTGGTGGCCAAAAATCATCAAGGCACAGTTATTAGAATTACCTCGCCTTGGCTTCATTAACACCCATCCAAGTTTGTTGCCTTATAACCGCGGCAAACATTACAACTTTTGGGCAATTGTTGAAGAAGCTCCATTTGGAGTGAGCCTTCATTGCGTTGATGATGGTATAGATTCAGGAGATGTCGTGGCACAGGATCGCATTGCTTATGATTGGTGCGACACTGGTGGGTCTCTCTACGGAAAAGCACAAGAGGCAATGGTGAGACTGTTTTGCGCGACATATCCACGCTTGCGCCAAGGGCAGTTTCCACGTTATCCGCAGGAAACAAATAGTGGTTCTTTTCATCGGGCATCAGAACTTGAGCCAGCTAGCCATCTTCAACTTGAAACCAGTTACCGTGGAAGAGAGATCCTCAATCTTTTACGGGCGCGAACATTTCCGGGCTACCCCGGATGTTGGTTTGAAGAGAATGGTGAACGATATGAAGTGCGTATTGAAATACGGAGAACAGAAAAGTGAATGAGTACCAGAAGTTTAAATCTGAATGCATAACGGAAATTGCCGACCAAGGGGCAGACCCGAAGCTCAGAGATTTTTCTAGAGAATGGATTAACGCGGCCAATGCGCGCAAATATTCATACCACTTTGAGTGGCTTGGTCGCCCCGTGATTCAATATCCGCAGGATATTGTTGGTATGCAGGAGCTAATCTGGTCAATCAAGCCCGATCTGATTATCGAGACTGGTATCGCCCATGGTGGCTCGCTTATCTTTAGCGCCTCGATGCTCGCTCAATTGGATATGTGCGACGCGATTGAGGCGGGAATCAGCTTCAACCCCAAAGAATCGCGCCGTAGGGTATTGGGTATCGACATCGATATTCGTGCCCACAACCAAGCCGCCATTGAGATGCATCCCATGGCTTCTCGCATCCAGATGATCCAAGGCTCCAGTATCGCGCCAGAGATTATTGAGCAGGTCAAACAAGTCGCCTCGGGCTATAACCGCATCCTTGTTTGCCTCGACTCTAACCATACTCATGAGCACGTATTAGCTGAACTAGAGGCCTACGCCCCGCTTACATCAGTGGACAGTTACTGCGTGGTGTTTGACACGATTATTGAAGACCTGCCCGCTGACATGTTCCCTAATCGTCCTTGGAGTCACGGTAATAATCCAAAGACCGCTGTATGGGAATACCTCAAGAGCCACACCGAGTTCGAGATCGATAAGCAGATTGACCACAAGCTTATGATCAGCGTAGCGCCTGACGGATATCTGAAACGAGTGCGATAAAGCACCTAACTGTTTCCCCTCGTGTCCCTCAAAAAGAATGTCATCGCCAACTACCTCGGACAGGGGTGGTCTGGCCTGATCGGCTTGGCCTTTGTTCCGCTGTACATCGAGTATCTGGGCATCGAGGCGTATGGCCTGATCGGCATTTTTGCCCTGCTGCAGGCATGGCTCACGCTTCTGGATATGGGCATGACGCCCACCCTGAACAGGGAGATGGCGCGTTTTACTGCGGGGGCACACACCCCACAATCAATCCGTGATTTGCTGCGCAGTCTGGAAATCGTTTGTTTTGGGGTCGCTGCGCTTATCGGGGTGTTGGTATGGGCTGCTTCCGGATGGCTGGCAGCGGACTGGTTGCGGGCTGACAAGTTGCCGCTTGATGTCGTTGCGCAGGCAATCGCCATCATGGGCGGGGTGGCTGCATTCCGATTTGTCGAGGGTATTTATCGAGGCGCGATCCTCGGCCTGCAAAGGCAGGTGTTTTTTAACGTAGTGAATGCGGCTTTGTCCACGGTGCGTGCAGTTGGAGCAATTGCCGTGCTGGCCTGGATGTCGCCCACGATTGAAGCCTTTTTCATTTGGCAGGGTGTGGTGTCGATTGTTTCGATAGCCATTCTCGCCTTTGCTGCCCATGGGAGCCTGCCAACAACGCCACAGCCAGCACGATTCTCACGGCAGGCGTTAATGGATATCCGGCACTTTGCCGGCGGGATGATGGCGACTACCTTTCTGGCGATATTGCTGACGCAAGTAGACAAAGTACTTCTGTCGAAGCTGATCAGCCTGGAGGCTTTTGGCTATTACACGCTGGCTGGAACGGTCGTTACTACGATTGGAATGTTGATCGCCCCCATTACCCAAGCGTTTTATCCCCGCTTCACCGAGTTAGTGGCAAATGGTGGGCAGCAAGAGCTTATTCAAACCTACCATCGCAGTTCGCAGCTTGTGACGGTGTTGGCAGCGCCTGTTGCGCTGATGCTTGTTTTTTTCGGAGAAAAACTGCTGGTATTGTGGACGGGCAACGAGGTTCTCGCGAATGAAGTTGCCCCAATACTTGCGTTGCTGGCAGCGGGCACACTGCTGAATGGGCTGATGCATATACCCTACATGCTTCAACTAGCCCATGGCTGGTCGGGTTTTGCGGCCCGGGTCAATTTGGTGGCTGTTGCTGTCCTGGTACCTGCGATTCTTTGGGTGACGCCACGTTATGGCGCGATCGGAGCAGCATGGGTTTGGGTGTTGCTCAATGCGGGTTATGTATTGATTGGCATCCATTTCATGTATCGGCGCCTGTTACCAGGAGAGAAGTGGACGTGGTATTGGAGTGATACGGCTCGTCCTATCCTGGCGGCCACACTGGTGGCTGGGTTCTTGAGCGTGGTGCAGCCCGAAGATATCGGAAAATTTGCAGAATTTGCATGGCTCCTTGCTGCCGGCCTGGGTGTAGTTGGGGCGGCACTTGCTGTCACGCCGAAACTTCGAACTTCGGTGACCCACATTGTTATTGGAAGAATGAGTAAAAATGTCTGAAATCGCCATGGCCCATCGCACGGAGACGGCCGTGCCTCCTGCCGTCAGCATCGGCATGCCCGTTTATAACGGAGAAAAATATATACGCGAGGCTTTGGATACCTTGTTGGGCCAAAGCCATACGGACTTTGAATTGATTATCTCGGACAACGCATCTACGGATGGGACGGAGGCAATTTGCCAACAATATGCGGCGAAGGATTCGCGAATCCGTTATGTAAGGCAGCCAGTCAATCTTGGCGCCCTGGCCAATTTTACATTTGTACTGGATGAGGCGCGTGGGGAGTGCTTCATGTGGGCGGCGGCTGACGATAAATGGGATTCGAGCTGGATAAGCGAGATGTTGAATGCAATGAAAAAAACAGGGGCCAACGCAGCCTTTGGAAAGATTCAATGCATCGACGAACACTCCCAGGAACTTAATCACTACGCCAATAATTTAACCTTTGAATATCGTGGTCCGCGCTGGTTGCGACAGCTAAAGTATTTTGTTCAATTCGAGGGCGCAGGGAAGGCGAATCCGATTTATGCCATATGGAAGGCTGCGGATCTCAGGGAAATCAAGCTCAAAAACTATCAGCATGACTATCTGATCGTTTTTGATTTATTGAAAAATACTGAAATGGCCGGTTGTAGTGCTACAAAGATTTACAAACGTATTCACTCGGATTGCGAGGGGGGTGGGGTGTCTGCTTCATCCAGGAGAGGCATTGCCGAAACAATTGGTCTTGTGTGGAAATATTTGGTCCGCCCGATCCCTGGTGGCCTCATTTCAGAATATTTTCGATTGGCTGCTGGAAATAAAATGCCGCTTGTCGCAGCCCTTCCACTTAAATATCTTGTTGCCTATTGGTTCATCATTTCGAACAGCCGATTTTCTATCCGTAAAACCCCATGAATAGCATTCTTGACAAGTTCCATCGGGCTTACGGCTGCATGTATGCCTCCCCTTTCGCAAAGCTGATCAGACCAGGGCTGCATAAATTCCTGTTTCGCTATTGGGTTGACCGGACACGACGCGTTACCCCCGTGGACGCCAATCTGTTTTTTGGTGGCCACATGCGAGTCGTCCTGCCTGAAGTCGTTTCACGGGTGATCTACACGTATGGCTTTTTTGATGCAGAGGTGACTTATCTCGTCTCACGCTACATCAAGCCGGGCGACACGGTGCTGGATGTGGGCGCCCATTTTGGCTATGTCAGCGTGCTGAGTTCCCATTTGGTCGGTGACGCTGGGCGAGTCTACTCGTTTGAGCCGACCCCCTCGACCTTCGCGGTGCTATCCGAAAATGCAAAATCAAGAGCGAACATCACCGCATTGAATCTGGGGGCGGGTAAGGAGAATTCGAGCCTGGATATTGCCGATTATGGTTTGCAGTATTGTGCTTGGAACACGATGGCAGACGAGTCGCGCATGCCAACGGTGCTCGCAGGCGTTAAGGCAAACAAGGTCAAGGTCAATGTCGTGAAGCTTGATGATTACCTGGCCGAGAAGGGTATTGCTCCATCCTTCATCAAGATCGATGCGGAAAATTTCGAGGCGGATGTTATTGCAGGTCTCGCGAACACCATACAGAAAGCACGGCCGATCGTGCTCATGGAAACTGGCTCGGTTGCCTCATTAACTGCTGCGGGATCCCTTGCCAATCAGGGGTATCGTCCTCACGTCGTCCCACGCCCTGGTGTGGTCGAGGAATGGCAAGGCCCGCTTGATGAAGCGAACAGTCGTTTCAAGGACATCCTCTTTCTGCCTTGAGCCTTGGTGAGTTTGGCACTTCGTTGACCATTGCAAGTTTGAGTCTGCTTTTATTCGTTGAAGGGTTGTTGTGATCATTACGCACGTGATAGGTGGCTTGGGAAACCAGATGTTCCAGTACGCCGCCGGCCGCGCGCTCTCTTTGGCACGTGGTGTGCCTCTTCGTCTGGATACACAGGACTTTGAAGGCTATACGCTGCATAACGGTTTTGAATTACATCGGATATTCAACATCGATGCGCAGACGGCCAGTGCAAGTGACTTGCGTCAAGTCCTTGGGTGGCGTTCGCCGAACCCGATCAGGCGGCGATTATTTCGCAAGGGGCTTCAACAATTCCGAGGCTCAAATTTATTCGTGGATTCAGAATGCACTTACCAGCACCAGATAGTAGAGGTGCCAGATGATTGCTATCTGATGGGGAACTGGCAGTCGGAACGCTACTTCGAGCACGTTGCGGACACAATTCGCGCTGACTTTTCTTTCAAATCTGCTCCCAGAGGACTGAATGCTGAACTGGCAGCTCAGTTAGAAAGCAGCAACGCAATCAGCTTGCATGTGCGTAGGGGGGATATCGCGGCAAACCCAGCCTCTTTGGCGGTTCATGGTCTTTGCTCTCTGGATTACTATCGGCGTGCAGTTGAGTATGTCGCTACAAATGTCTCCAAACCGGTGTTCCTGATTTTCTCAGATGACATGCTTTGGGCACGAGAAAATCTGCACCTTGAATTCCCCAGCCATTACATTGAGCACAACAAAGGTTTGGAGAGTTATAACGACATGCGTTTGATGAGTTTGTGTCATCACCACATCATCGCAAACAGTTCGTTCAGTTGGTGGGGGGCTTGGCTGAATCCGCGGAAAGACAAAATTGTTGTCGCGCCTGAGCGCTGGTTTGCAGCCGAATTCGACTCAGCGGATATCGTGCCATCTTCGTGGAAAAGGATGTAGGGGTATGAGTTTAAATACCGACCAAGTCAGGGAGTTTTTTGATAGCCCGTTTTATTTGGAGCATGGCCGCCCCATTATCCGAGTTCGTTCAATGATAGTTAAGGAGCTGCTTGGGTCGGTTGTGGGTGGTCGAATCGTGGATTTGGGATGTGGTGATGGCAGTTTGTCTATTCCGTTTGTCGAGGAGGCCAGCGAATTAACCCTGGTTGATCTCTCGCCGCGCATGTTGGAACTTGCGGAAAGTCGAATCCCTGACCGATTTATTGGGAAGGTTGGTTTGATCAACGGGCCCCTGAGCGCTTTCAACCCGGATACCACTTACGACGTTGTTCTTTGCGTTGGGGTGCTTGCTCATGTGCCCAGCATTGAAGATGCAATCAAGAAAATCTCGCAGTGCTTAAAACCAGGTGGAAAAGCCATTATTGAATTCACGCCCAATCCCAATCCTTTGGGCAAGCTTCTGTTTCCCTATTATTGGCTGCGCAGAACACTATCTGGCACCCCCATGGGCTATTCAACCAACAAAATTCCCCTTGCTCAACTGCTGGAAATTACTAGCCGTAACGGCCTGAGTTTCGTGCGTATGAAACGGCATTATTTTCCACTGCCGACCATGGCTTTGTGGCCTATGGACTGGCTTTACAAATACACATTGTTTTCAATGAAGAATAAATTAATGTCGAAAATTGGGACAGAGCACATCATGCTTTTTTCCAGAATGCCCTAGAACAGTTTCCGCCAAGTCATGCTTATTTCTGTCTGCATACCCGCTTACAACCGGTCGCAATTGCTTCCGGAATTGCTCGAATCCATTCTCGAGCAGGATTTTGAGAGTTTCGAACTTGTCATCAATGAAGATGCGTCACCCCAGCGAACCGATATTCGGGCTGTGGTGGAGCAATATTCTGCCAAGTATCCAGGCCGGATCAGATATTTCGAGAACGAGAAGAATCTTGGTTACGATGCCAACCTGCGTTCCCTGGTTGAACGTTCGCAGGGTGAATATTGCCTGTTTATGGGCAACGACGATCTAATGTGCGCAGGGGCGCTTCGCACGGTTGCAGAAGCTGTGCGGCGTCATCCGGATGTGGGTGTCGTGGTTCGCAGCTATGCCTCTTTTGACGGCACACCAAACAACATCAATCAGACGTTCAAGTACTTCCCGGAAGAACGCTTTTTCCCAGCTGGCGCCGAAACAATTGGCACGGTTTATCGGCGCTCCGTGGTTATCCCCGGCATGGTCATTCACCGGGATGCGGCACAACGGTTTGCGACCGCAGAGTTCGATGGAACCCTGCTTTACCAAATCTATCTGGTGGCAAATATCTTGGTCGAAATGAATGCTGTTTTTCTGCCACAAATCATCGTGCTTTACCGTAATGGCGGTGTGCCCGATTTTGGCAATGCCGAGGCTGAGCGTGGCAAGTTTGTCCCCGCGGATCGAACAACCGCATCCTCACTCCAGTTCATGCGCGGGATGCTGGACATTGCCGCATCCGTCGAGCGCAAGCGCAATGTGCCGATCTATCGAAGGATAGTTGCGGATATTGCCAATTATTCCTATCCCATCCTGTCCATTCAGGCTGCCAAGCCATTATCCGAGTTTGTCGGTTACTGGTGGACTC
The DNA here is from genome assembly GCA_019459705.1 of Thiobacillus sp. Taxonomy (GTDB): domain Bacteria; phylum Pseudomonadota; class Gammaproteobacteria; order Burkholderiales; family Thiobacillaceae; genus Thiobacillus. The sequence continues at coordinate 29,756 of JAIBFE010000347.1, forward strand.
TCGCAAAAATGGGCTTCGGCCGTTATCCCCTGTTTCATGCTTATTTTCTGGCGCTCGTGGTGCTCGGCGCCCCGCGTGTGGATCGCTTGATCGCTGCTATCAAGAGCCGCATTGGCCATACCCCTAATCTGGGGAAGTTGTTCCGGGGGCGTTCGGTTTGAAAATATTGGTTGTCGGCGACTGGCATTCGGAATTGCACGAGGTCGCGGTTTACGATGCATTTGTCAGGTTGGGCCATCATGTCGAACGTTTTTCCTGGCACCAGTATTTTCGCCCTGCAAGCGGGCTTTTAAAGCCCGTCGACGATATTGTCCGTCGTGCCCAGAATAAATTCTTGTTTGGGCCGTTGCTTACCCGTTTGAATCGGCATCTGATCGAGCGGGTGAGGGGTTTTGCCCCGGATGTTCTGTTCGTGTACCGGGGTACCCACATTGGCGCGCGTACGCTTGAGAAAATCAGACGATTGTTGCCAGGCTGTATCTTGGTTGGCTACAACAATGATGACCCCTTCGCACCCGGCCATCCCCCATGGTTATGGCGGCATTTTCTTAAAGCCATACCTCATTACGACCTTATGCTCGCTTACCGTAAAGCGAATATTCCGGATTTTGTAAGTGCTGGTGCGAGGCGGGTGGAATTATTGCGTTCGTGGTTCATTCCGGCACGCAATCACCCCGTCGAGGTTTCGAAGGATGACGCCAGGAACTATGGCTGTGACGTGATATTCATCGGCCACTACGAACCCGACTGGAGGGTTTCCTGCCTTGAGGAGATTGTGCGCAGGGGGTGGCATCTGCGCTTGTTCGGACCGGGGTATGACTGGGATCCTGTGATTCGCAAGTCGCCAGAATTGCGTGGTCAGATACCTGTTCGATTGCTATGGGGCGACGATTACAATCACGCGCTATGCAGTTCCAGAATCGCGCTGTGCTTTCTGTCCAAGCTTAATCGTGACACATACACCCGGCGCTGTTTTGAAATACCAGCAACAGGTACGATGATGCTCGCCGAATACACCGACGATTTGGCTTCGCTGTATCTTGAAGGGGAGGAGGCCGAGTTCTTCCGAAGCCCCGCGGAAATGGCGGAGAAGATTGAACGTTATCTGGCTGATGATATATGCCGCAGCAAGGTTGCTGCGGGCGGCCTGCGCCGCGTTCATACTGATGGACATGATGTGGATTCACGAATGCGTCAGGTGCTTACCTGGGTGGCTGAAGTTCGCGAAAGACAAAAATGAGATTACTACGCCGCATTGTTGAAACAAGCACGCAACTAATCGGGAGACTCAAGCGGAATCAGCGCAAATCAATTCCGTCGCAGTTTTCCCCTGTGAAGGTCAACCTTGGCTGCGGGTTGGCGGTTACGACTGGCTGGGTGAACATTGACGGTAGTCTCAACGCGCTTGTTTCAACTTTGCCGCGTCCACTTCATCGTCTGGCGTATCGTCTGACGGGTGCAAGCCGGTATTACAGTGAGGATGAATATTGCCGCCTGCTGCGCGATCATTATTTTATTCACCATGACCTCGCACACAGCATTCCTCTTGCAGATGGAGTTGCAGACTTTGTCTATTCCTCGCATTTTCTCGAGCATCTGTTTCGCAAGGATGGCGAGAAACTTTTGGCGGAAAGCTTCCGGGTGCTTAAGCCAGGCGGGACGGTACGGGTTGTAGTACCTGATCTTGCGTACGCTCTGTCGCTCTATTCTGCTGGCGAGAAGGAAAAGATGTTGCTGGACAATTTCTTCGTTGAAGATGATGACAGCTATTACGCACGCCATAAATATATGTACGACTTCGCCATGCTCGAGGATGCTCTCACGCGAGCGGGGTTTCACGATATTCGACGTTGTGAATTTCGAAAAGGCCATACCCCGGATTTGGCTGACTTGGACAATCGACCTGACGAGTCCCTGTTCGTAGAGGCGACGCGGTGAGAGAGGGGGGCGAAACGTTGTTTGCTGAGTCCTTTGTTATGCGTTTTGCCCGTCGCCTGGGCATGGAAAAAGTCGCCTGGGCACTGCGTAGATTGCATTGCCCAGTACCCCGGGACGCGCTTGTACTCGAAGTGGGATCGGGTGGCAGCCCCTAT
>JAIBFE010000374.1 GCA_019459705.1 Thiobacillus sp.
GGGCCGAAAGCCGTGGCCAGGTAGCCGGTGACGATGCCCGCCACCGCCACGCCGAAGTAGCCGGAGAATTCGTTCAGCCCGATGGTCAGCCCGCGCTGGTCGGCCGTGGTCAAATCCAGCTTGGACGTCTGCGTCATCGACCAGGCGAGGCCCTGGTTCACGCCCAGCAATACTGTCGCCTCGACGATCCAGCCCCAGTTCGGCGCGTAGAGTATCATGAAGGGGATCGGGACTGCGGCCAGCCAGCCGAGGAACAGCACCTTCTTGCGCCCCATGCGCTCGGACATCCGCCCGGCGACGAAATTGAGCGTGCCCTTGACGAAGCCGAAGGCGGTGACGAAGGCCATCAGCATCATGAACGAGCCCTTGGCGACGCCGAATTCGGATTCGGCGAGCGCAGGCACCACGGTGCGGAACATGCCGATGGTCAGTCCGACGAAGAACACCTGCACCAGCTGGTGCGAGAACTGGGCGAGGTTGTGGCGGATGCCGTAGCGGTACTCGTCCACCACGTGGGCCACGTTTTGGGTCAGCGACATGTTCATTGGCCGAGGTTGAACGCGACCATGCGATCCATTTCCGCGGGGCGCGGCGGGATCGTCTCGGTCAGCGCGGCGACGATTTCATCGCGGTTCATCGACAGCATCGGATTCGAGCGCTTCTCGAAACCCAGCGTCGACATCGGCTTGCCCGACATGCCGGCGCCGCAGGCGCTGCCCGAGGTGTGGCCGGGGTACAGCTCGACCTCGGCCGGCAGGGTCAGCAGACGCTGCTGCAGGGTGTCGTAAAGCTCCCCGGCCATTTCGGCTTCCTTGCCGGCCAGATCGGGACGCCCGGCGCTGCCGACGAACAGGGTATCGCCGGTGAGCACGAACCACGGTGCGTCGGTGCGGCGCTTGTCGGTCACCACCAGGCAGATCGAGTCGGGCGTGTGGCCCGGAGTATGAATCACGTCGACGAAGACGTTGCCGACCTCGATACGCTGACCGTCCGTGAGCGCCTCGAACGTGTAGTTCACGCGGCTGCCGTTGGATTCGTGCAGGCAGTACTTCGCGCCGGTCTTTTCGGCCAGTGCGCGGCCGCCGGAAAAGTGGTCGGCATGCACATGGGTGTCGATCACGTGGGTGATTTTCACGTCCTGCTTGGCGGCCTCATCGATGAACCACTGCTCGTCGCCGAGCACCGGGTCGACGGCGACGCCGACGTGGCAGGAACCGCAACCGAAAAAGTAGGACAGCGTGGCGTCCTTCGCCAGCAGTTGACGGAAAAACATGGAAGTCTCCTGGAGTGTTGTGTAAGCGAAATGCGGTTTACGACTCGGCCAGCGGCAAGCCAGCCGCCTGCCATTCCGGCGTGCCGTCGGCGATCTTCTGGGCGCGATAACCGTGTTCTTGCAACAAGGCCACTGCCTCGGCAGACATCATGCAGAACGGTCCGCGGCAGTAGGCGACGATGTCGCGATCGGCGGGCAGTTCCTTGATGCGCTGGCGGATTTCGTCGAGTGGCATCGAGCGCGCAAACGGCAGATGGCCGTTGGCGTACTCGGCGGACGGGCGCACGTCGATCACCACCACGTCGCCGCGCCGCGCCTTTTCCAGCAGCGAACGCCGCGTTTCGGCGTCGAGCTTTTCCGGCGCGGCAAAAATCTGGTCCATCGCCACTTTCAGCTCGACCAGGTGCTCTTCCGCCACCGTGCGCAGGTTGACCCACAGCGCGCTGACGTCCTCGCCGGACAGGCGATAGGCGATGAAGCGCCCGTCGCGCTGCGCTTCGACCAGGCGGGCTTCCTTCAGCACCTTGAGGTGGGCGCTCGCCAGCTTGATGTCGATGCCTGCCTCGGCCGCCAGTGCGTCGACCGTCTTTTCGCCCTGCGCCAGGATTTCCAGCAGTTCCAGCCGCTTGGGACTGGAGACCGCCTTGCCGATGCGGGCCACCTGTTCGTAGAGCAGGTTTTTGGTTTGGCGTTTATTCATGAAACGAACATTCTCACGATCATTAGAATGTCGCAAGACATATTTCTACCATGTGCACACCCCAGTACTGCTTGCCCAACCCGGCGGCGGGTTGATTTTTCGCATGGAAAATTACGACTAGAGTGTGATATATACCTGCCGGCCGCGATCCGGCCACCCGCCACGGCGCACATATTCGTAAAAAAACAAAGAATGGAATTTGATGGTCCCAGGTAGTCGACTGCAGGATGTCCGCCCACCGGGCGAGGGCGTCATCCAATGAAACCGAATTGCACCAACCCCGAGTGGATCGGCCGCTCGAAATGTGTGGCTTGCGACGTCCGCAACTTCGTCCTGTTCGCCGGCCTGTCCATGAACGAACTGAACACGATCCTGCAACCCATCGACAACCTGCATGTGCCGCAGCATTCGGCGCTGTACGAACAGGGGGAGCCGGCGCCGCACCTCTTCACCGTGCGGAGCGGGCTCGTCAAGCTCAAGGTCGACCTGCCCAACGGCTGCCAGCGCATCGTGCGGCTGCTGCGGCCGGGAGACGTGGCCGGCATGGAAACGCTGGTCGGCGAGCGTTAACACCACACCGCCATTGCCCTGCAGACTGCCGACGTCTGCCGCATTCCGCGCGACGTGGTGATCGGCCTGGACCAGACCAACTCCCGTGTGCACCAGGCCCTGTTGCGGCGCTGGCAAAACTCGGTCGACCAGGCCGACCACTTCATCACGGCGTTGTCCACCGGTCCGGCGGAAGCCCGCATGGCCCGGCTGCTCATCACGCTCGGCTGCACCGGCGACCAGCCGGAAACCCTGCCCAGCCGCGAGGACATGGGCGCGCTGGTCGGCATCACCACCGAAACGGCGAGCCGCATCATGGCAGAGTTCAAACGGCGCGGACTGATCCACACAGACCGTGGGGGCGAGGTGGTCTGCGATCACGCCGGTCTGGCCATCCTGGCCAACGGCTGAAGTTGCTTATTTGCAACACTGTGGTATTGACAATTGTCAATCGGAGCCATGGCGCCTCTCGAGCCCATTTAGAATCGCTAGTACGTTCTACTTAACGGATTCTTACCCTCGTCTGAATCCATAAAAATAAGGGGGCATTGCGGCGTCACCCGACCGCAAGCCCCTTCAGGGAGTCCTATGAAGCATCATTTGAAGCCGCTGGCCGCGTGCATGGCCGTCATGTTCGGAGCCACCTCCTTCAACGTGTGGGGCGCGCCCCCGTCGGCGCCCCCCGTCCAGAACCAGAATATAAATGGCGCCCAGTCCGGCACCGGCACCCCGACCGCAACCGTTCCTCCAGTGCTGGCCACCCGCCCGATGACCTCGGTGTTCCCGACCCAGCCGAAAGAGTTTCCGGGCATCCCCTGGGGCTCTTTCCTGCTGTATCCGGAAGTTTCGCTGGCCGTCACCTACGACGACAACATCTACGCCGAGCGCCCGTTCCTGACCCCGGATCGCACCTATGTGACCGAGGACGTGGTCTACACCCTGTCGCCGTCGCTGGAACTGAAATCCAACTGGAAGCAGCACGCGCTGAACCTCGATCTCGGTGCCGATCTCGACCGCTACCAGAATC
>JAIBFE010000379.1 GCA_019459705.1 Thiobacillus sp.
CGCGCTCGACCCCAACTATGCCGGCAAGCTCGGCGTCGACGTCGACAACCTGCTGGTCTCGCAGCCCGACACCGGCGAGCAGGCGCTGGAAATCGCCGACATGCTGGTGCGCTCCGGCAGCGTGGACGTGGTCGTGATCGACTCGGTCGCGGCGTTGACGCCGAAGGCCGAAATCGAATGCGAGATGGGCGATTCGCACATGGGCCTGCAAGCCCGACTGATGAGCCAGGCGCAGCGCAAGCTCACCGCCAACAACAAGCGCACCAACACCCTGGTCATCTTCATCAACCAGATCCGCATGAAAATCGGCGTCATGTTCGGCAACCCCGAAACCACCACTGGGGGCAACGCGCTCAAGTTCTACGCATCGGTCCGTCTCGACATCCGCCGCATCGGCGCCATCAAGAAGGGCGACGAAATCGTCGGCAACGAAACCAAGGTCAAGGTCGTCAAGAACAAGGTCTCGCCGCCGTTCAAGGAAGCCTTCTTCGACATTCTCTACGGCCAGGGCATCTCGCACGAAGGCGAGATCATCGAACTCGGCGTCGCCCACAAATTCATCGACAAATCCGGCGCCTGGTACGCCTACAACGGCGAGAAGATCGGTCAGGGCAAGGACAACGCGCGCGAATACCTGAAGGAGCATCCGGAAATCGCGCAGGAAATCGAAGCCAAGATCCGCGCCGCCGTCGGCGTCAACAACCCCACTGCGACGGTCGAGGCCGAGGATGAAATCGACGCCTGAGCTCGACGCCGAGCCAAAAACCGCAGACCTGCGCCAGCGCGCCCTGAGCCTGCTGGCGCGTCGCGAGCACAGCCGCGCCGAACTTGAACGCAAACTGGGGCATACGGGTTCTGCTGCCGGGGATATTGCCTCGCTGCTCGATGAATTCGAGCAAAAAAACTGGCTGTCCGACCGCCGTTTCGCCGAAAGCTACGTGGCCGACCACCGCGCCCGGGCAGGCAGCGTCAAGCTCGCCTACGACCTAAGACAGCGCGGCATAAGCGACCATATCATCGAAGCCGTGCTGGGCGAGAACCGCGACAGCGAACTCGAACGCGCACGTGAAGTGTGGCAAAAGAAGTTCGGCTCCCCTCCCGCCGACGCGGCGGAGAAGGCCAGGCAAATGCGTTTCCTGCAAAGCCGGGGATTTATGGCCGGGACCATCCGATGTGTCATCAATGGCACAGGCGGTGATTAAATTGCCCGCCGCCTTGTGCACACCTTTCCTCCAATAGCCCGGACATCTCCTGGCCAATATGGGAGCGACTATTCATTGCCCCGGTTTTGAATAACCGGCCCCTCCGTCAATGCCCGAGTGACCGGGCAATTTCCGCAAGACGCATATCAATCTTCTCGCTGAAATTGGCCGGCAAAACAAGCGTCTTGCCGGTTTCCGAATCAGACCGAACATTCCTCAACTGCTTTTCGATCGCATCCAGCTCAGCAATCTGCCTGGGCGCAGCCAGTTGACGCACCATTTCAACAGCGAGCAACTGCTGGTCTCGACGGCTAAGCACATGCTGCATAGAGGCGGCGAGCAGTTTTTGTGCTTTTTGAGATTGCCCTTCGACGACCTCCACGCGCGACAGCGCAATCATGCTGTCGGCATGGAAAGGATCCGTACTTAGATTCTGCACCAGAATTTCACGGGCACGCCTGAGCGCAACCCCCGGTTCAAGAAGATCACGGTATTGAATGAGCATGCGCGCTTCACGCACGCCGTACGCCGGGCTGTTTGCCGTTTGAGCTCGAACAAGTTCGTAACGATCCAGCGTTTCCATCAGCAATTCACGCTGAAAATTACCCTCCTGCATGTTTATTCCATCGCTGTTTTTCAGCGCCTCTTCGCCGGCACGCAACATCAACTCCTGAGCGATACCGGAACTGGGGCGGACAGCGGTAATGAACTTGGCGACCGTATAAGCATCGGCCGCCGGCCACACTGTGCGGGCCAGCGCGAGACCGGGCTGCGAGCCCGTCAAGGCAGATTGCGCAAACAGATGGAGCAGCAGCGGACCGGCCAATAGCAAGACCACAAAGCCGCCAGCCACCCCCTTCGTCGCAGGCCCGATCTGAGCCAATCCGCCCACATTCACCTGGCCCACGCCATCCGGCTTAATGAGCTGGATGGCACGTGCCGCAAACAACCCCGCCAAAACATTCATGAAGGCGAAGTAAAAAATGAAATTCAGGCTTGCGTGGAAAAACAGCGCAAGCGCGGCCAGTAAAAGCCCCGTTGATTCCAGCGCGAGGGGGGAGGATGCCAACTGCAGACTGCGTTTCAATTGCAGCAGCAAACCCGTGAGAATTCCCAGTAATAATATCAACGCCGGAATACCCCCCTCTGCCGTAAGCTGAAGATAATCGTTGTGCGCAGCCACACCCGCGGTGGTATTTTCACGCGGATCACGATAAGCCGGGTATTGGGACGTAAACGTCCCCCAGCCGGTGCCTGCGATCGGATGATCCCGCGCAATTTGCGCTGTGGATTTCCACATCAGCAGGCGCGCACTGGTCGACGCATCCTGCTCAAGGTTCAGCGTGCGATGGCCCACATTCAGCCCCAACAGGTTGGCCGCCATCAGGTAGCCCGCCAGTGCAATCGCCAGCACAGAAATGATTGCACGTTTATTGTGCGTATTCCGGTAGCCCGCCCACAAGGCAACGGGCATCAACAACAGCCAGGTCAAGGTTGCACCGCGCGATTCGGCCGCAAACAATGTCGTCGCAACCAGCAACAGGCCGAGTGCATGCGGGACCATGCGCCACGAAGCGCCGCGGTCGCTTACTTTCCCGATAAAGCGCGCGCTGGCCACAAACCAGAACAGATTCATCAGCGCCGCAAAAGCATTTTTGTCGACCAATGGCCCCACGGGCTGCCCATTGCCATAGCCGGTAACCACCTGCCACAAGCCCCATGCCGCAAACCCGGGGCCTGCCAGGAGAAAAACGGTCCGCAGCGCACCCCAGATCCTGTCCGGATTGGGGGTCATTCCCCAGGCAAGATAAGCAACAGGCAAGCCCGCAAGCAGCCAGGCAGTCAGCCAACTGATCTGGGGAATGCTGCTCAGCCATGTCGCGCCTCCCAGCCAGGCCAGGTAAGCCAGCATCCATCCGCTGAGTGGATAACGGATCCAGTGGCCCGTTATGGACGCCTGGCGCAATGCCAAGCCAACCCAGACCAGCAACAGCAGCCCCGTCAATGCGGTTCCGATGAAAACAAATCCTGAACCGACTGCCGCAACGATCACGAGGAAAGCCGACAAATCAAGAAAAGACCTTGTGCGCATGCAAGAAGACCTGTGAAGGCTATAAAACAAAAGCCGCCCGAAGGCGGCTTGGTCAGAGGGCAAATGCTACATCAGCAGATGGCTGCGCCCACGCAGGTTCCACCTTTGGTCCAGATGATCGGCTGGCCAACGGTCGCACCGGTCGTGCCGATCGTATAGGTTTCGCCAGCCAGTCCACCCGAGTTCACTGCAGTCATGGTGATCGTTGCCGAGCCAGCAGCCAGGTTGCTCACCGCACCCGAGCCAGAGGCCACGAAACCAGCTGCTGCCGTCGTGGCAGCAGGCACGCCGTTCGAGCCGTTGTTACAGTTTGCCAGGGTGCCTTGCTCCTGGAAACAGATCTCAACGCCCAGCTTGAAAGGAGCTGCCGCAGAAACGACTTCGGTGAACTTGGCTTTCTTCGTGTAGGTCTGGTAGGCCGGAACCGCAATCGCAGCCAGAATACCGATGATCGCCACGACGATCATCAATTCGATCAGGGTGAAACCTTTTTGCATTTTACGCATGTTAAATCTCCTTAAGTTGGGCAAGTTGAACACGAGCCTCCCGTGTCTGGCACATTAACGTGCAGGGGCTGTGCCAACTTTAGTTGGCCCCGGGAAATAATGCGTGGACAGCCATTAACACATTGATTTTAATTGCTTTACATGCCAGAAAGGCATCGTGAACACTCCGCAGGCCAGACTGCCGGCCCCCACAACCCTGCCCCTGTGCGACACGAGGTGACATTTTTCGTCACCTCGACCTGCCCGCCCACAGCACCAATGAAAAAGCCACGCTTGCGCGTGGCTTTATGATTCTGGTGGGTCGGGCGAGATTCGAACTCGCGACCAACGGATTAAAAGGCGAAACTACATCTAACCAGCTTTTATAAATCAATGCCTTGCATCACCCGCAACATTGATACGAAGCCACACGAAGCCTAAAAAAACGTAGGCACAACCTTGAAGTGGTTACGATTTGGCTACGCAGATAAAACGCGATGAACTAGAGAGAGGGACTTTAAGGAGCCTTAAAGCCAGTAGCTGACAGTTTGAGCGCATCCAATTCATGTTCCCTCTTTTGAAACATTTTCTTTGCAAGCTTCTGTACTAATCCTGTTTTGGGAGGAACACCTAATAAGTGCTTCTCACAAAGGGTGGCCATTTTTATGAACCATAATGGAAGGGCTGTCATCCCAGTTAGCACAATAAAAAGTATCACCCAAACAACCTTAGGGGCACTATCTAGCAAGAACACATCCTCTATCGGCGCATAAAGGCCTGCGCCAACGGTGCATCCAATCAGAATCGAGATCGTCGCCAGAATATTGATGTTGACGATTGTCAAGCTTCGCCTATTACGTATAAATTTATTGTAGAACCATCTTCGAAAGCGTAAATGCTCGCCCCACAACTCACTATCATTTTCACCGTTTTTCTCGATCAAGCTTTTTAGCTCATCGTATTCTTCGTAGATAACAGGAGACGTTGCAGATGCTTTGGGAATCTCCATTTGCTTGGCTTTTAAAAGGATGTCGTTTACTTTTTCATGGACTTTATTATCAAGTTCAGGAAATTTGAGTTCCCTATATGCCAAGTTCAGGACTACAGCAACTTCAATTAAATACGCAAGAGTTAGGAAATTAACGCCAGAAGAAGCACCAGACATAGAAAAATTTTCCGTATTTCTTATGCTACGGTTTAAAGGAAATACTCAAACAGACAAAGCAGATTCAGCAACAGTATTTAGTTCACTAGCCCGGTGAAATAAGATATCGAACTGTTCAGCAAGATTTTTTGCTGTATCGGGTGAATTAAATGAAGCGATCGCTTCATTTTTTTTCATGTCGGCACAGAAACGAAAGCCACTAGTGTCCATGACTACCATATGCTGCTTAATGGACTTATCTCGCTCGTCTACTACGCTTTTCATACTGCATTGATCGGTATGTTCAGCGCACAACCTAAAAAACGGCGTGCTTTTGTCTAAGCCACCAATATCCTGAATTAGAATTTTGACCTGTGCCCCATTCTTCGCTAGAAACGAAGAAGCTGCATCAACCATTCTTATATCGTTATAAATGCCAGGGTGAAGGCAGGCTGTGAAAATTCGAACCTCTTTTTCCGCATGGGAAAATAGATTACGAATGATTGATTGGGCATGCTCAATTTGCCCATTAGATATCAACTCGCCAGAACGCAGATCGGCCAGATTGGTTACATAACAATCGTAAATTTCAATTTCACTAGAGTCTGTAATTTCACAAGCAATCGATTTATTCATAGCTCAACCTTTATGAGTGTTCCTGTGGAGTAAGGATGATGGGAATACACTCGTGTTCATCTTAGATCAATGTAGTCCAAAAACGCCTGATATTCTGTCACACTTAATTAGCCATGAATCAATAGACATTTCATATGGCGTTATAAATTTTAAATATGACATGCGCGGCGATCTTGGGGTCAATTGCCTAGGCGTCCTTCAACGTCTTTAATCGATACCAATGTCTCTTCAGCTTTTGAAACGCCTCGGCGGAAGCAATAAAATCCAATCCTTGGATGTTTTGCCCCAGCGCTTTTGTCAAATCTTTCAAGTTCACGGCGTCGAGAGATCACAAATTCCCCGCCTTATGCCGCAGATCACGCTTGGCGATCTGAAATCCAACGAAACCTTACTTGCAGCTCTTACGCCAGAAATATTGGATCAGACTGCGCGCTTATTCGGTATTCGCTCCGAATGGCTGGAAGGCGTTGATGACGATATTTATGCATACCGCCATTGCTATAAAGACCCTGAGCTTCTCCTTGATCTTCTGGCCACACTGAGAAATCAAGCCGACTCGGATTGGCCTCATCATTTCCCCATGCGCGTCCTTGTCAGTAATAAGCACTTGGATTCCAAGACAGACCGTGAACAACTCCTAGTGCCAGTTGTTTTAGAAAAGATCGCGGAACTGGGTGATGAACCCATCTATCGCTACTATATTTTCAACGACAGCTTTCGCTGGGAATACGAGCCCGCCCGCATTCAATTAAAGGCGATGGTTCGGACGTTTTACAAAGCCCTTCGTACGCCGGTTCCTTTAATGGTCATCAAATCTGCGGATTTGCAGAGCGTTCTGGATCGCAAGAAGATTTCGCGAGAATTCTTGGATGGTTGCTTAGTCACTACCCCATCACTAGAGGATTTCTCCCTCACCAGCCAGGAAAGTGTCGTGGCTGCCGAACTGGATGAGTTGCCGAAGGTGTTGAAGTACATTGAAGACCATAAACTCGAAGGTTACTTCACGAATGCTCGTGGCTCCGCGAGCCTGCTTCAGGATGCCCCACCTGAGGCTCAACAGCCCGCCGAAGTATCGACGCCCGCCGCCAGCGAGCCAAAAACCGGCAAGCGTGCAAACAATGCTCAGCAGCTATGGGAACCCGTCAAAGCTGTGGCTAGCGCGCTGTGGGCAGAAGATGCCTCCCTTACCATTGCCGAAGTAATTAGTCGCATTAAACAGATGCCCCATCTAAAGGCAGCGGCATTGTCTGACAGCGCTATTCGCAAGAATATTGCCGATCTCGCTCCAGGAAAAGACAGTGCAAAACCTGGACGAAGGCACAAAAAATCCCCCTAAATTTCCGTCCCAATTACGGGTAACTCATTGAGGCAAATGGAAAAAGAATTGAGACGGATTTAAGATCCTCCCAATTGCGTTAATCCAATTTTATTCGCCGTTCTTGCGCCAGATTATTTGTGCTCCCAACAACATGGAGTACAAAATGAAACAGCCAAACGAACAGTTTAATCATGCCGCCGATGCCGAGTTAGCCCGCGGCCGGGGGGGGGTTATGCGCCATCGCAATCAACAACTTGCCCCCCCGGCCCCCGGTAGCCGCCGCGCTGGTTGACCGACTGAGGCACCAGGCCGAGGTGCGCGCCCACCGGAATGCCGCGCTGGG
>JAIBFE010000056.1 GCA_019459705.1 Thiobacillus sp.
CAACGGCGCGGTCGCCGAGCCGGTGGTCTACATGCTCGACAACTTCGTCGTCGGCGGCTTCTACCGCGTGCACACCGGGCGCGGTTCGGACGAAAACCTCAACAGCCCCGGCATGCACTTCGTGCCGCTGGCGTTCGACGACACCTGCGTGATGCCCGACCGCAGTGCCAACCCTGACGCCAGTCCCAACCGTTTCTACGCCTACGGCGTGATCGCACGGCTGGCGATGCTGGCGGCCAGTATCGAGCTCGACGAAGCGCTCAACGAAACCGAAAACGCGGCCGCGGCATGAAGCTGCTGTTCGTCGTCGATCCGCTCGCGGGCCTCAAGGCCTACAAGGACAGCTCGGTGGCGATGATGCGCGCGGCAGCGGCGCGCGGTCATGCGGTGTTCGCCGCCGAGGCGCGCCAGCTGCAGGTGCAGGCGGGGATCGTGCAGGCTGCCTGCGCGGCGCTCGACGTCCGCCCCGACAACGACTGGTATCGCATCACCGATACCGAGTCGAAGGCGTTGCGTGATTTCGACGCCGTGATCATGCGCACCGACCCTCCGGTGAACACCGACTACCTGCTCGCCACGCACCTGCTGGGCATTGCCGAGGCCAACGGCGCGCGCGTGCTGAACCGGCCGGCCGCCCTGCGCGACTTCAACGAGAAGCTGGCGATCCTCAATTTCCCGGCTTTCATCGCGCCGACACGGGTTTCCGCCGACGCACAGGGAATCGGAAACTTCCTCGCCGAACATCTCGACATCATCGTCAAGCCGCTCACCGAAATGGGGGGCGCCGGCATCTTCCGCCTGACGACCACCGACCCCAACCGCAACGCCATCCTGGAAACGCTGACCCGGCATGGCTCCCGCGCCATCATGGCGCAGCGCTATCTGCCCGAAATCAAGGACGGCGACAAGCGCATCCTGCTGATCGACGGCGAGGTGGTGCCGTGGGCGCTGGCGCGTATCCCCCTTGCCGGAGAAACCCGCGGCAACCTCGCCGCCGGCGGCACCGCGCGCGCGCAGCCGCTGTCGGCACGCGACCGCGAAATCGCCGACACCATCGCGCCGTGGGCGCAGGCCAACGGAATTTTCCTCGCCGGCCTCGACGTCATCGGCGACTGCCTCACCGAAATCAACGTCACCAGCCCCACCGGCTTCCAGGAAATCACCGCGCAGACCGGGCACGACGTGGCCGCACAGTTCATCGGCGCGATCGAGCGCGCATGAAAGTGGCACGGCACGGCCTGTGGCTTTTGCTGCTATGGACGCTGACAGCATGCAGTCCGCCGCCGCTTCTTTACCAGCAGCAGGCCTATGTGTTCGGCACCTTGGTGGAAATCAGCATCCAGGGCGCGCCCGAGACGCAGGCCCGCCAGGCTGCCACGGCGGTGCTGGCGCGCTTTGACGAACTGCACCGTACGCTGCATGCCTGGCAGCCCAGCGAACTGTCACGGCTCAATGCCGCACTGGCTGAGGGCGGGCGGGCCACCATCACGCCAGAACTCGCGGCGATGCTGCGCGACGCACGGGCCTTGTCAAATCAATCCAATAATCTGTTCAATCCGGCCATCGGCGGTCTGATCGCGCTGTGGGGCTTCCATGCCGACACACCGCAGACGCGGGTGCCGGATGCGGCCGCCTTGCAGAACTGGGTCAACAGACAGCCGCGCATGACCGATCTCACCATCGGGAACGACACGGTATCGAGCCGCAACCCGGCGGTACAGCTGGACCTGGGCGGCTATGCCAAGGGTCGTGCGCTGGACGACGCGGTCGCCATCCTGAAAGCCCATGGCATTGCAAACGCGCTGGTGAATATCGGCGGCAACGTGATCGCGCTGGGGGCGCACGGCGACCGTCCATGGCGCGTAGGCATCCAGCACTCGCGCCAGCCGGGCACGCTGGCAACCCTGGACTTGCGGGACGGCGAAGCGATCGGCACGTCAGGCGATTACCAGCGCTTTTTCGAGGTGGACGGGCGTCGCTACAGCCATTTGATCGATCCGCGCAGCGGACAGCCGGCGTCCGGCATGCAGTCGGTGACGATACTGGTAACCGGCAAACAGGCGGGGACGCGTTCGGATGCACTGTCGAAACCGCTGTTCATCGACGGCCTGGCGCGGCTGACCGACAACGCGTCCCGCCTGGGTATTGCCAACTATCTGGCGGTGGACGCTGCCGGCCAAATCCACATCTCTCCTGCGATGAAGACGCGGCTTCGCTAGAATGCTGCTTTTGGTCTGACATTCCCGCAATGATAGGCATCCTAATCGTCGCCCATGGTTCACTCGCCGACAGTCTGGTCGAGTGCGCCACCCACGTGCTGGGGCAGCGTCCGCGCGGCCTCGCGACGCTGGATTTCATCGGCCACGCTGACCCTGACGAGCGCCAGCGGGCCTTGCAGGCGCGGCTGGCCGAACTCGACGAGGGCGACGGCATCCTGGTGCTGACCGACGTATATGGCGCCACGCCCAGCAATACGCTGTGCCGGCTGCTTGAACCGGCCCACATCGAAGGCGTGTCCGGCGTCAACCTGCCGATGTTGCTGAAGGCGCTGAACTACCGCGAGACCCTGGCGCTGCCGCAGCTCATCGAGCGCATCGTCGAAGGCGGACGCAATAGCATCAACCATATTTCCGAGACCATGTGCCATGCAGCAACGGGACGTTGAAATCATCAACAAACTGGGCCTGCATGCGCGCCCGTCGGCCCGGCTGACCCAGATGGCGTCCAGCTTCAAGAGCAATGTGTTCATGTCGCGCAACGGCCGCCGCGTCAACGCCAAGAGCATCATGGGCGTGATGATGCTGGCTGCGGCCAAGGGCAGCACCATCACCCTTGAAACCGAGGGGGAGGACGAAGCCGAAGCCATCGACGCGCTGACCGGGCTGATTTCCAGCGGCTTCGGGGAAGAACTGTGAGCTTCTCGCTGCACGGCATCGGCGTCTCTGGCGGCATCGCCATCGGCTATGCGCACCTCACCTCCAATGCGCGGGTCGAAGTGCCGCAATACATGCTCGACCGCAAGTACATCAAGGAAGAACTGGCGCGCTTCGACGAGGCCATTCTCGCCACCCGCACCGAACTCGAGACCCTGCGCAACCATATTCCGGCCAACGCGCCGGCCGAACTTTCGGCCTTTCTCGACATGCATCTGATGTTCCTTGGCGATTCGATGATCGCCGAGGAACCCAAGCGCCTGATCCGCGAAACCCAGTGCAACGCCGAATGGGCGCTGGCGCAACAGATGGAAGCGCTGGTCGCGCGTTTCGAGGAAATCGACGACGCCTACCTGAGAAGCCGACAGGAAGACGTGGTACAGGTGGTGCAGCGCGTGCTGAAGGCATTGACCGGCCATCCCAGCCACCTGCCACTGGATGTGAACTTCGACGTCGAGCGCATTCTGGTCGCGCACGAACTGTCGCCCGCCGATATGGCCGTGTTCAAGAGCGTGCACTTCGCCGCCTTCATCACCGATCTCGGTGGCGCCACGTCGCACACCGCGATCCTGGCGCGCAGCATGGCCATTCCATCCGTGATGGCGTTGCACAACGCGCGCGGCCTGATCCGCGACCACGACCTGCTGATCGTCGACGGCCGCGATGGCGTGGTGATCGTCAATCCGGACGAATCGGTGCTGGCCGAATACCGGCTGCGGCAGAATCAGTGGCGTATCGACGCCGACAAGCTCAAACGGCTGAAAACCAGCAAATCGTCGACGCTCGATGGCACCCCGATCGAACTGATGGCGAACATCGAACTGCTGGGCGACGTCGATGCTGTGAAGACCGCAGGCGCGCACGGCATCGGCCTGTTCCGCAGCGAATTCCTGTTTCTCAACCGCAGCGATCTGCCGACCGAAGAAGAACAGTACGCGTCCTACAGGGCCGTGGCTGAGGCGCTGGACGGCAAACCGGTCACCATCCGCACGCTCGATCTGGGCGCAGACAAGCAGGCGCCCTGGGGTCACACCGTGGCCGACAACCCGGCGCTGGGCCTGCGCGCGATCCGCCTGTGCCTGGCCGAGCCCGGGCTGTTCCATACCCAGTTGCGTGCAATATTGCGGGCCTCGGTCCACGGCAGGGTACGCATCCTCATCCCCATGTTGGTAAGCTTTCTGGAGTTGCGGCAGACGCTACAACGCATCGACGACGCCAAGGATTCGCTGCGCAAGGACGGCCTGAAATTCGACGACGGCATTCCGATCGGCGGCATGATCGAAGTGCCCGCCGCGGCCCTCTCAGCCGGATTTTTTGCCGAGCAGCTCGATTTTCTGTCGATCGGCACCAACGACCTGATTCAGTACACGCTGGCCATCGACCGCGCCGACGACAGCGTTGCGCATCTGTACGATCCGCTGCATCCAGCTGTGCTCAATCTGATTCAGTTCACGCTGCGCGCCGGCGCCAAGGCGGGCAAACCGGTTTCGGTATGCGGTGAAATGGCGGGCGATCCGCTGTTGACGCGGCTGCTGCTGGGGCTCGGGCTGAGGACGTTTTCAATGCAGCCGGCCAGCCTGCTGCAGGTCAAGCAGCAGGTCCTGAAATCGCATCTTGAAGAAGTCGCGCCGATGGCTCAGCGGCTGCTCAAAAACACCGACCCGGACAAGACGGCGCTGCTGTTGAGCCGGCTGAACGGCTAGCCTCCTGCCGCCGCCTAAGCGGCGAGTTGCTCGGCAATACGCGCCAGCTCCGCCTTGTCCTGACGCAGCTTGCCGATCTCCTGCTTGACCTGCGCCATGCGGCTGTGCAGCGTGCCCATGTTCTCCAGAATGCGTTGCAGGCTGGCCAGCCGCGTGTCGAGATACTGCTTGTGCTCGCGGATACGTGTCATGACGGGATCGAGCGCGATGCGCAGCCAGCGCTCGGCTTCCATCCGCGCCAGACCGAAGGCCTTGCGGGCTTCTTCAGCCAGGCCGGCATAAAAACGCCGGATCATGAAGCGCTTTTCCAGCAGCAGGTTGGCGGGGTCCTTGCAGAAGGCCTCGGTCTCGCGCGTCAGCGCCTGCAGCCGGTTGCGGTATGCACCCAGATCGAGACGCGGCACCTGCATTTTCGGCAGGTGGTGCTGGCGGTGGAAACGGATATAGGCCTGATCCAATGCATCCAGCATGTTGTCGGCCAGCTGGGTCGCCTGCTGGAGACGTTCACCCATCTGCTCGCTCAGCTGGCGGATGCCGCTGGTCAGGCCGCGCGTGGTCAGGCTTGACTCCATGGCTGCGCGTCCGGCCTTGCAGATGACGCTCAGGGTATCTTCCGACAGGTAGGACAGCAGATGATCGCCCTGCGCCTGTACCATTTTGCGGGTCGCACGAAACTGCTCGGCCGTGGCGTCGTAGCTGTCCTTTTCCTGTTGCAGACTGGCCCTTGACTGCTCGATCATCTCGCGGTTCTTCCCCGACAGCTGGGTCAGCTGGATCAACTCGTCGCTGCTGCGCTTGAGCCGCGCGGACAAATCCACCCGGCTTTCGTCGAGCAGCGACGCTACCTCGCGGCTGACTGCGTGATACAGCATGTCGCGCCGCGCCGGGATCACCTGGTGCGCCAGCAGGTATTCCAGCGATTCGATGCCGGAACGCACGCGCAGGGCGGCATCGCCGCGTATCGTGGCCGCCAGCGCTTTCTGCGCCGACACGGTGAACACCCGGCTGCGCGGCAGCTTCAACACGCGTGCGGTTTCCTCGGCCTGACGCTCGATGGTGGCCTGCACTTCGGAATCGCTCTTGAGCTCGTCCCACAGCATGTCGATCTTGTTCAGCACGGCGACGTGGTAATTGGCGTGGCGATGCACATGCTTCTGCCAGATTTCCAGGTCCGAGCGCGTCACCCCGGTATCAGTCGCCAGCAGATACATCACCGCATGCGCGTTCGGAATGACCGACAGCGTGAGCTCGGGCTCGGTCCCCAGCGCGTTGAGTCCGGGCGTGTCCAGGATCGTCAGGCCCGCCTGCAGCAGCGGATGCGGATAATTGACCATGGCATAGCGCCAGGCCGGCACCTCCACCGTGCCGTCGGGTCGAAGATGGTGACGCTCGCTGGCATCCTCGCCGCTCCACAGTCCGAGCTCGATTGCTTCCACTGCCGGCATGGACTTGGTTTCGGTGAGCTTTTTCAGGCTTTCCTGCAGCTGGCGCGGATCGGCAGGATCAAGCAGTACCCGGCACCACTCGATCGGCATGTGCTTGAGGTGCGCCAGCGATTCGCTGCGGCGGCGCGTTTCGATCGGCAGCAGGCACAGGCTGGGCATTTCGTCCGCGTTGGCAAACAGCTCGGTCGGACACATCGTGGTGCGCCCGGCATCGGAGGGCAGCAGGCGCTGGCCGTGGTCGGCAAAGAACAGGGCGTTGATGAGTTCGGTCTTGCCGCGCGAAAACTCGGCGACGAAAGCCACCACCAGCTTGTCCTGGCGCAGGCCCGATGCAGTATCGGCCAGCCGCAGGGTGCGCTCGGCATCGATCCCGTGCTGGCGGTCGAGCCAATCGGCATAGTCGGTAATGGCAGTGGCCAACTGCACGCGCCGCTCGCTGAAGTCGGCGACTTCCTGTTCCAGATGGATGCTCATGTTTACCTGTTTTTCTCGATATCAAGCCAGGGGGTCTCAACCCCGGTCACCGCCACGGTTTTCTGCCGCGAAGTGTCGCCCCGCACCAGACGCACCGCCGACTTCGGCACCCCCAGCTGCGTCGCCAGCCAGGTCAGCAGATGCGTATTCGCCTTGTTATCGACGGGCGGCGCAGCAATCTTTAATTTCAGGCGGCCACCGTGTTCGCCCACGGCAGCGGTGGTCTTTGCTCCCGGCTGCACATGCAGCTCAAGCAACCAGCCCGCGCCATCGCGATGCGCCCAGACGGGCGGCTCAGAGAGCGCCAAGTAGCGCGCGCTCCAGCGCCAGCACCGGCACCATCAGAATCAGCTGGCACAGGATGAACAGCACCAGCGGCGTCAGGTCGATCTGGGCAACCATCGGGACAATGCGCCGCAGAGGGCGCAGAAAGGGCTCGCTCAGTTCATACACCACCGGCATCAGCGGGGTATTTGAATTGACCCACGACAGCACCGCCCGCACCAGGGTCAGGCCGATGATCATGTAGATCGCCAGACTCAGCAGCTTCACCGCCGCCAGCCCCAGCATCACCGGCCACACCCTGCCGCCGGCCAGCGCGAACGGAAAGCCATCCAGCCAGTAGGCTGCGGTCACCACCACCAATTCGACCAGCCAGGCGAGCACCAGGCAGGCCCAGTCGAGACCGAACAGGCCCGGCACCACCCGGCGCAGCGGCTTCACCGCGAAGTCAGTGATGGCGACGATGAACTGGGCGAACGGGTTGCGAAACGGGACCCGGAACAGCTGCATCATGAAGCGCAGCAGCACGGCGATCACGAACAGGTTGCCCAGGGTCTGGATCAGAAAGGTCAGTGCAGCCGAGATCATGCGAGCCGCCCCAGTTCGTCACCCAGTTCAGCACTGCGGCGGCTGGCCGCCTCCACCGCCTGGCCGATGGCCAGCTTGACTGCCGCCGCCTCCAGCACGGCAATGCCGCGTTCGGTGGTGCCGCCCTTGGAGGTCACCCGCTGCCGCAGCACGGCCGGCTCCTCGCCCGACTCCAGCGCCAGTTTGGCCGCGCCGAAGAAGGTTTGCAGCGCCAACTGACGCGCCGTGTCAGGCGACATTCCCTGCGCCACGCCGGCGGCTTCCAGCGATTCGATGAAATAAAACACATAGGCCGGGCCGCTGCCCGACACCGCGGTCACCGTATCCAGCTGCGGCTCGTCCTCCACCCACACCACGCGCCCAACGGAGCGCAGCACTGCTTCGGCCTGCGAACGCGCCTCCTGGCTAACGGCGGGTGGCGCAAACAGTCCGGCAATCCCGGCCTGCACCAGCGCCGGGGTATTGGGCATGGCGCGCACGATCCGCGCATGCCCGCCCAGCCAGCGACTCAGGTCGGCCACCCGCACGCCGGCGGCGATCGACACCACCAGATGACCGGCAAGGTGCGACGCCAGCGTGGCCGCCACCTCGGGCAGGGTTTGCGGCTTCACTGCCAGAACGATCAGGGCATGCAGCCGCGCCTGCGACAGATCCGTATGCGTCACCACGCCATAGCGCGCGGCCAGGTGCGCCCGCGCATCGGCATTGATTTCCACCACTTCGATATCGGCGGGCTGGGTGCCGCTGGCGATCAGGCCGCCGATGATGGCGGCCGCCATGTTGCCGCCGCCGATGAAGCTCACTTTATGCATGTTTTGTCCTCTCACCAAACAGTGCCGTGCCGACTCGCACGATGGTCGCGCCTTCCAGTATCGCCGCTTCCAGATCGGCCGACATCCCCATCGACAGGGTGTCGAGGGGAAAGCCGCGCGCGTGCAGCGCATCGAATGCTTCACGCACCTGACGGAAGGCGGCACGCTGCACCGCCACCTCCGTCGTCGGCGCAGGAATCGCCATCAGGCCGCGCAACTGCAGGCCCGGCAGGGTTGAAACGGCCGCGGCCAATGCGGGCAGGTCGGCTGCGGCCACGCCGCCTTTGCTGGCCTCGCCGCTGACATTCACCTCGATGCAGACCTGCAGGGGCGGCAATCCTGCCGGCCGCTGGGCGGACAGTCGCTCGGCGATTTTCAGCCGGTCGAGGCTGTGCGCCCAGCTGAAATGCTCGGCAATCAGCCGCGTCTTGTTGCTCTGGATCGGGCCGATGAAATGCCACTCAAGCGGCAGATCATGCAAGGCTGCCTGCTTTTCCAGCGCTTCCTGCACGTAATTCTCGCCGAATGCGCGCTGGCCGGCATCCGCCAGCGCACGCACGGCCGCGTCGCCGAAGGTCTTGCTCACCGCCAGCAGACGCACCGCCGCCGCATTGCGTCCCGCCTCCCCGGCGGCTGCCGCGATCCGTGCCTGCACGGCATGCAAACGCTCGGCCGGCGTGGAATCCGCAGTTGCCATCACAGGCTCAAGTTTGCGTGTTTTCGGGCCGTTATCCATAGCGCTTATTATCTGACAAAACCCCATCCAAACACTGAACGAGGCACGCGTGGATATTTCTGAACTGCTGGCTTTTGCCGTCAAGAACAAGGCGTCCGACCTGCACCTGTCGGCCAGCCTGCCGCCCATGATCCGGGTCAACGGCGACATCCGCCGCATCAACCTGCCGCCGATGGATCACAAGGACGTGCACCGCATGGTGTACGACATCATGAACGACAGCCAGCGCAAGGTGTACGAGGAAACGCTGGAAATCGACTTCTCGTTCGAGATTCCCTCGCTGGCGCGCTTCCGGGTCAACGCGTTCAATCAGCAGTATGGCGCCGGCGCGGTGTTCCGGACCATTCCCTCCAAGGTGCTGACGCTGGAAGAACTCAACTGCCCGCCCATCTTCAAGGAAATCTCCGACCAGCCGCGCGGCATCGTGCTGGTCACCGGGCCAACCGGCTCCGGCAAGTCGACCACGCTGGCGGCGATGATGGACTACGTCAACGAGAACCAGTATGCGCACATCCTCACCGTCGAGGATCCGATCGAATTCGTGCACCAGAGCAAGAAATGCCTGATCAACCAGCGCGAAGTCGGCCCGCACACGCTGTCGTTCAGCAACGCGCTGCGTTCGGCGTTGCGCGAAGACCCGGACGTCATCCTGGTCGGCGAATTGCGCGACCTGGAAACCATCCGCCTCGCACTCACCGCCGCCGAAACGGGCCACCTGGTGTTCGGCACTCTGCACACCTCGTCGGCCGCCAAGACCATCGACCGCGTGGTCGACGTGTTCCCGGCGGCGGAAAAGGAAATGGTGCGCTCGATGCTGTCCGAGTCCCTGCGCGCCGTCATCTCGCAGACACTGCTGAAAACCAAGGACGGCAACGGCCGCGTCGCCGCGCATGAAATCATGATCGGCACCCCGGCGATCCGCAACCTGATCCGCGAAAACAAGGTGGCCCAGATGTATTCGTCGATCCAGACCGGCGGCAACCTGGGCATGCAGACGCTCGACCAGTGCCTGCAGGATCTGGTCAAGCGTAACATCATCGCATCGGGTGTTGCGCGCAACGCAGCACAGAACAAAGACGCATTTTTGGGTTGAGGATTGAGCGATGAATGCAGAAAAAACCGTCCATGACCTGCTGCGCCTGATGCTGGCGAAAAACGCGTCCGACCTGTTCATCACCGCCGGATTCCCGCCGGCCATCAAGGTCGACGGCAAGATCACCCCGGTATCGAACCAGAGCCTGACCCCCGCGCACACCAGCGAACTGGCGCGTTCGATCATGAACGAGCGGCAGTGGAAGGACTTCGAAGCCACCAACGAATCCAACTTCGCGATCAGCCCGCCCGAGATCGGCCGTTTTCGCGTCAACGTGTTCGTGCAGCAGGGGCGCGTCGGCGTGGTGATGCGGACGATCAACACCAAGATCCCGAAGATGGAAGATCTCAACCTGCCGCCGATTCTGCGCGACGTCGCGATGATCAAGCGCGGCCTGGTGATCTTCGTCGGCGGCACCGGCACCGGCAAATCGACCTCGCTGGCCGCCCTGGTGGGCTACCGCAACGAAAACGCCTGCGACCACATCATCACGGTCGAAGACCCGATCGAATACGTGCATGAGCACCGGAAGTCCATCATCACCCAGCGCGAGGTTGGCATCGATACCGACAACTGGTTCTCGGCGCTGAAGAACACCCTGCGCCAGGCGCCCGACGTCATTCTGATCGGGGAAATCCGTGATCGCGACACCATGGAATACGCCATCGCCTTCGCCGAAACCGGCCACCTGTGCCTGTCGACGCTGCACGCCAACAGCGCCAACCAGGCGCTCGACCGCATCATCAACTTCTTCCCGGAAGAAAAGCGCGATCAGCTGCTGATGGACTTGTCGCTCAACCTCAAGGGCTTCATCTCGCAGCGCCTGGTGCCGCGCAAGGGCACCACCGGCCGCGTTGCCGCGGTCGAAATCCTGCTCAACTCACCGCTGATCGCCGACCTGATCTTCAAGGGCCACGTGCACGAGATCAAGGAAATCATGTCGAAGTCGCGCGAACTCGGCATGCAGACCTTCGACCAGGCGCTGTTCGACCTCTATGAAGCGGGCATGATTTCCTACGAGGATGCACTGCGGAACGCCGACAGCCTTAACGACCTGCGCCTGCAGATCAAGCTGCACGGCCAGGAAGCCAAGGGCCGCGACATGATGGCGGGACTGGATCACCTGGATATCGTCTGATCCGTTTGCAGCAGCAGCACGCTGACGGCGCAAGGATTAAGGGTGGCTGCCGACACCCTGCATTCCTGGACTTCACCTGCTGTCCGACGCAGCGCCCGTGGTGTCGACGAGCAGGCGCCCCAGCTCGGAAGCCAGGGCCTTGCAGGCATCGCCTTCGGTATTCGCCACAAAGATGATCGGGATCACGAAAGCGAAGGAAACAGAGCGGCCCGACGTCTTGGCAGACAAGGCGCCGGACTGGGTACCCTGCACGACATCCCAGATCACGGCATGCACCCGGTGCGTCTTGTTCTCCCAGGCCAGCCCCAGGCAACCGCCGCCGCCATAGCCCGCGCCGCAAATCATCCCCGGGAACCCATCGGACGCGGCGCTGCCGGCGATGTTGACCAGATAACGCACGCCCAACGAGGCAATGCGCTCGCGCACCACGGGTCGCGCCAGCAGGGCTTCCAGTTCCTTGACACGTGAAGGTGCGTGCGTCGGTTCGAACCAGGGAAACAGGGCATCCTGAAACCTTGCCGCGTCGATCAGCTTCACCCGATGAGACACATTCTTTTCAAGCTCCTTTTTCAGGCAGCGCATGAAATCGGCTTCGCCTGCGCTTTGTTGCGCGCGGTTTGGCTGGTCATTGGACGTCGTGGCGCCATTACCGGGATCCACATAGGCCGGGAACAGCACAACCGCATCGTGGGTAGGCTGCACGGACCGAGGGGCAGGATCGAACGAGACCTCGGTTCGGGTAGGCGCGGCGCAGCCTGACGCCAGGACGACAACTAGGCATGCCAACAGCCTGAATGTGCGTGAAGGGCAGGATGCCGCGATCATTTTTCCAGCCAGGCACGAAGGCTCGGGTTCCGTTCGAAATTGATCACAAAGTCGGCCGCCGCCCGGCGCATCGCGAGGCTGGTCAAAGCCCCAAGGTAGCGGGTCTCGACCTCGCCAAATGGAATCTTTTCCGTGTAGCCTTCCAGATTGTCTGCCGGCCCTGCGCGGCCATGGCCTTCCCATCGTGCGATGACAGAACCCTCCCTTGCCCGCAGGGTCGCTTGATAGGCGACCGTGATTTTCTGTCTCCCGATAGGACCTGTCACCTCGCAGCCGTCGTACTTCAGCAAACCGACCTCGATCACGCCTTTCGAGTTGGCGGGAATCTGCGATGCGGCATCCGCTTGCAGCCCCACGGGGTTCTCGAACAATGCCGAAAAAATCCGATCGAACATGCCGATGCTCGGCGCCCCCAGCTCGATCGTCCACGAAGCCGCGATATAGCCTTTTCCGGCAATGCACCGGTGATGCCGCAGGTTTTCCGCGTACAGGATGGCAATCGAACCGGGGTGCGTTTCGACGGCAGGAGGCTGTTTGAGCGGCGAGCTGAGCGGCACATTGCTCGTGGTGCTGCATGCAGAAAGCAGCATGAGGGCCAGCCATCCAGCAAGTGACCGATGCATCCCCTTCACGGCAAGACCCCTCAATGATCCGTCAAAACCATACCCAGGCTATTCGGGGTTGATCACCACCCGCACCTCCAGCCCCTGATTGCCAGGCAGCACCTTGATCGCTTCGGCCGCGGCCTTGAGTGCGGCTTCTTCGCCGCCGTACTTCACCGTCAGATGCTCGTCGTCCGGCATCGGCGCACCCATCGACATCGGGATGATCGATGACTTGCCACTGCCCGACGAACCAAAGTCGGCCACCAGGTAATAACTGCGGTATACCTCGGCGCCATCGTTGAGGGTGCCGGTGAGACGGATCGATGCGGTGATCATGATGAGGCGCTCGTCAGGGAAGGTTCAAGACAGACGCGCACGCCGCAACGGGGTTCCGCTCAATCGGCCGGGGCGGCAGGTTTCTTATCCCGCATCGACCCGGCAATCAGCTTGTACTGCAGAAAGCGGGTTTCGATCGGCCCGTTGAACAGCGGGATGCGACGACTGGCCTTGAGCCCGAGCAGCTTCGGCAGCAGCGGATCGCCGGAAATGATCCATGCCTCCCAGCCGGAGAAATTCTGCTTCAGCCAGTCGCCCAGCAAGGGATACCAGTCGGCCAGATCCTCGGCCTCGCCCAGCCGTTCGCCGTACGGCGGGTTGGTGACGATGGTGCCCACCGGCGTCGGCGGCTTGAGCTCGAGGACATCGGACACCTTCAGTTCGATGGCATCGGCATAGCCCGCCGCGGCGAGGTTGTTGCGCGCCTTGTCGAGCACCCAGCGATCCTGATCTGCGCCGAAAATGGGCAACTGCGTCAGCGGTCTTTCCTGCGCCTGCGCCTCGGCCTTGATGCGCTTCCACAGTACCGCGTCGAAATCGCGGTAGTGCTCGAAGGCGAAATGCCGCCCCCGCCCCGGTGCCCGGTTCAGCGCCATGTCCGCCGCTTCGAGCAGGATGGTGCCGGCGCCGCACATCGGATCGAGCAGCGGCGTGCCGGGCTCCCAGCCGGACAGCCTCAGCAGTCCGGCGGCAAGATTTTCCTTGATCGACGCCGCGCTCGCCTCGCGCTTGAAGCCGCGCTTGAAGAGCGGCTCGCCCGAGGTGTCGAGATAGAAGGTCACCGCGTCCGGGGTGAAGAAGGCATATACCGGCACGTCGGGCGCTGAGGGGTCGACACTCGGACGCTCGCGGGTTTCCTCGCGGAAGCGGTCGCAGATCGCGTCCTTGATCTTCAGCGTGATGAAGTTGAGGCTTTTCAGCGGTGCATTCTGCGCGCCGACCTTCACAGCGATGGTCTTCTTCACGTCGAACCAGTCCGGCCACGGCAGGTCGAGTGCGGCACGGTAGATGTGCTCTTCCTTGCGGTAGCGGGTGTAGCCGACCTTGCGCAGGATGCGGGTTGCGAT
The DNA here is from genome assembly GCA_019459705.1 of Thiobacillus sp. Lineage (GTDB taxonomy): Bacteria > Pseudomonadota > Gammaproteobacteria > Burkholderiales > Thiobacillaceae > Thiobacillus. Next base: position 14,038 of record JAIBFE010000056.1, read on the forward strand.
GCGCGAGGTGAGGTTGGCGCGCATCTCGGCGGCGGCATCGGCCATGAACAGCACGCCGGCGGGCACCTGGCGCACCACCTGCGCGCCGGCGGCCGCGAGTTCGGTTTCGAGCAGCGCCTCCAGCCCGCGCGGACAGGTGGCGAAATGGCTGGCAGGCGGCAACGCCTCGCGCTCGGGGCGGACGGGGTGCGGCGTTTTGGTGCGACGGGATTCGGGTTTCAAACGGGGCTTTCCTAAAACGGCTTCAACACGACCAGCAGCACGACAACCAGCAGCACGATCACCGGAATTTCATTGAACCAGCGGAACCAAACGTGCGACTTGGTGTTCTGTCTGGCCTCGAACTTCCGCAGCAGGCTTTTGCAGACATGGTGGTAGCCGACCAGCCCGACCACCAGCACAACCTTCAGCCACAGCCATGTGTCGGTCGGAAGCCAGTATGCGAACCACAGCCAGATGCCGGTAATCAGGGTCAACCACATGATGGGCGAGACGAACCGATACAATTTGCCTGCCATCAGCAGCAGGCGGTCGTAGGCAGCGGGGTTCGTTTCCATCGCCAGGTTGACGAAGAGGCGCGGCAGGTAGAACAGGCCGGCAAACCAGCTCACCACCATCACGATATGAAACGATTTCAGCCACAGCATGGATAGACAAGCCCTTCTGAAAAAATGGACGCCAAGTCCGCTGACCCTGATTTTACTGGGTTTGATCGCCTGGCTGTGGTTTCGCCCGCCCGCCGACGTCAGCGAAGAGAATCGCCCCGCGCCGCCCTGGGCCGTGACCCTGCCGGATGGCCGGACGCTGAGCAGCGACGATCTCAAGGGCAGGGTCGTGCTGGTCAACTTCTGGGCGACCTGGTGCCCCTACTGCCGCAAGGAAAAGCCGGTGATCGACGCGTTCTGGCAGGACTACCGCGACAAGGGATTCGAAGTCATCTCGATCAGCGTCGACGATCCGCCGGACAAGATCGCCGCCTGGATGCAGGACAAGGACTACGCCTTCATGGCCGCGCCGACCAATGCCACGGTGGTCGGCGCGTTCGGCAACGTATCGAGCGTGCCCACCTCGTTCATCGTCGACACCGAAGGCCGCATCCGGCACAAGATCGCCGGACAGGTGCATTATCCCCGGCTGGAAAAACTTGTCGTTCCCCTGCTTCCCCGAGCCCAACTGCCATGACCGAATTACCCGACAGCCTTGCGGCCAGGGCCCAGGCCCCCCTCACCGAACTCGAAACCAAGCTCGCCTTCGCCGAAGACCTGCTCGACTCGCTCAACCAGACCGTGATACGCCAGCAGGGACAGATCGACCTGATGCAGCAGCAACTCCGCCTGCTGCATCAGCAACTGCAGGACGCGCTGCCGGACGAGGCGCGTGGCCCGCGCGACGACATTCCGCCGCACTACTGACCGCCATCCGGGTCTGCGGTCCGGTTCAGTTCCCCGGCATCACCTGAGTGCCTGATGCCGCGTGGGCATGCGGGAACGGACGCGCCTCTATCAACAGGGGGATCAACTCATGCTCCGGCATGGGGCGGGCATAGTAATACCCCTGGGCAAGCAGGCAGCCGTGCTGCTGCAGAAAGGCCTCCTGGCTGGGGTGTTCGACGCCTTCCGCGACCACCCGCAGATCGAGATTGGCCGACAACGCAAGAATCGCCTGAACAATGGCGGCGTCATCCGTGTCTTCGGCAATATCCCGAATGAAGCTGCGATCGATCTTGAGCTCGCTGATCGGCAGCAGCTTAAGGCGGCTGAGCGAGGAATGGCCGGTGCCAAAATCGTCGATGGCGATGCTGACGCCGAGCTGGCGCAGGGCCATCAATATGTCCAGGCCAACTGTCTCGCTTTCCATGATGCTGCTTTCAGTCAACTCCAGCACGATGCACCCGGGCGACACGCCTGTTTCGGAAAAAATGTCCGCCAGCCGCTGGGGCAACGCCTTCTGCAGCAATTGCTTGCCGGAAAGATTGATGTGCATGGCGAAGTTGTCGAGCGGAATGCCTTGCGCATCCCATCTTTTCAGAGCAAGGCAGGTCTCGCGAATCACCCACTCGCCCATGGGAATGATGAGGCCGGTGTCTTCGGCCAGCGGAATGAAATGGTCGGGCGGGATGGCGCCTTCCTGCGGATCGCTCCAACGCAGCAGGGCCTCCGCACCGCAGATGCGCCGGCTATCCAGGCGAACCAGCGGCTGATAAAACACCTCCAGGGTACGCTGTTCGAATGCGCTGCGCAGCCTCGATTCCAGCTGGATGCGGCGCATCGCGCGTTCGGTGATCCCCTGCTCGTAGAAGTGAAAGGTGTTGCGCCCACTCTCCTTGGCCTTGTACATGGCGGCGTCTGCATGCTTCATGAGGGTCTCGGCATCCCGGCCATCCTGCGGGTAGAGGCTGATGCCGATACTGGCGGAAATATGCAGGGGGTAGTTGCCGATGGCCAGGACCTTCTCCAGGGCATGGATGATCTTTTCCGCCACGCTCGCGGCGCCCTGACTGTCATCCAGGCCTTCGAGCAGGACGACGAATTCATCTCCACCCAGGCGGGACAGGGTGTCTTCTTCCCGCACCAGCGCTTTCAGGCGGCCGGCGGCAGCTTGCATTACGGCATCGCCGACGGCGTGCCCGAGGCTGTCGTTGATTGCCTTGAACCGGTCCAGATCGATAAACAGCAAGGCCATCAGATAACCGGAGCGGTCAGCCCGGCTGGCGGCATGAGCCAGCCGGTCCATCAGCAGGGCCCGGTTGGGCAAACCGGTCAGACCATCGTGATACGCGATGTACTCCAGATGCGCATCCTTCTCCTGCAGTGCCCGTTGTGCCTGCTTCCATTCGGTGATGTCCTGCACGGTCCCGATCATGCGGACGGGCATGCCCTGGTCGTCCAGCTGCACTTCTGCACTTTCATGCACGATGCGGACTTCACCGTCGGGGCGCACGATCCTGTGGTCGATATCGTAGGATTCCCCGGTTTCAAGGGCGCGGCGCGCGGCAGTATCGACTGCATGCCGGTCTTCCGGATGCACCTGCTGCAGAAAGGCCTCGTAACTGACACCTAACTCGGTCGGGCTGATGCCGAACAGGCGGTAGATCCCCTCCGACCAGAACAGCCGGTTTTCGGCAATGTGCCAGTCCCAGTTGCCCATCTGGGCGATGCGTTGCGCCCGGTCGAGGCTGTCCTTGGTCTCACCGAGCTGCCGCGAGGCGCGCGCGATCTGCCGGTTTTTCCGGACGAACAGCAGCAGCGACGTCAGCAGGCTGAGCAGCGACAGCACGATCAGCGCATACAGCGTGCCGAGAATGATCGGCCGGTTCGCCTCATAGAAGCTGGGCAGCGTGTTGACGAGCGTGACCCGCCCTTTGATGTCCTGCGGCAAGGTGAGCCCGGCCTTCAGCAATTCCGCTTCATCCACAATATGTTCGTTGGGGCTCGCCACGATCGGCGGCAACGCGGACACCGGCGTGCCGCCCAGGTGACGGATGAGCAACCGGGCGGCGGCGGCGCCCTGGCGCGGGCCGCTGGTAAGGTAACCGCCCAGCACACCCGGATAGAGATAGGCATCCTCCATGCTGAACACGACGAATTGACCCGCTTTCACGATGGCGTCGATCGTTTCTGGAAGCATGAGCGTACGGCCATCCCGATCGGTCACGGCACCCAGCGTGGTCAGAAACACGAAACGCTCCTTGCGGCCCTTCAGCTGCCCGGTCAGGTCGTCGATCCTGTTGCTGGAAAGAAAGGTGGCGCGAATATCGGAATGACGCGCCAATTCCTGGCGGATTTCACCTTCGATCGCCCGGTAGGTTTCGGTAGCGTCGCCAACGATGACGATTTCCCGGATATCGGGGTCGATCTGGCGCATCAGGCGCAGATTGGGAGCGATCTCCTTCTTCTCGAATACGCCGGTAATCCGTGCGGGATCAAGCTGCGGTCTGATGTCGTAATTGTTGACCCCGGAAAAAAACACCGGCACGCCGGGGAAGACCGTGTCGAGATGGGAAAGCGCAAAGGACAGCGCATTGTCGTCCGTGACATAGACCGCTGCAGGCCGATACCCCTGATATTTCTTCCGCAAATGATCGCCGATCAGGTCGGCATAGACAGGGTTGTAGCCGGCACGCTTGGTGTCGAGGTATTCCACATTGAGAGCATAGGCCCGCGAAGCATCGGCATTCAGCGTGTCGACGAAGCCCTGATGCTGGCCATGGGTCCAGGGATATTCCTGGCTGTAGGCATGCAGGACGAAGATCGGTGTGGGAACAGCCGCCTGGGCATGCACACACAAGGTCAACAGAAACAGCAGGGCAAGGCGCATGGAAAAGGCTATTCAGGCAGTCGTTGGATAACGGATGGAGACGCCTTAACCTTGAATGACCCGGCGCCATGAAACGGGGCGCGCCAGGACAGCAGACTCCGGACGGCCCTACACGGCAATCTTGACCACCACCTTGCGGATCATGCCCGCGCTCACCAGCGGCGCATGCGCATCGTCAGGAAAAAAAAGGCAGAACGAACCGGGCGGAGTGGCGATCCAGCTGGATGGCGCATCGTTGAAAAACCGGATGTCGCGCGCCTCGTCGTAATCCGTCTCCGGATTCACGCATTCCACCAGCGGCCTCCAGCCCATTTCGTCGATGCCCTCGAGCACCAGCTGAATGTCGATGTAACGGCGATGGCATTCCAGTTTTGCCTCAGCCCGCGTGCGGCCTGCACACGCCTCGACGATGGCGAACAACTGCTCGCCCTGCACCGCATGCTTGCCGGGCGCCAGCGACTTCAGATCGGTGCTGCGCAGGAACTCAAAGGCGCGTGCAAACGACGGATGCAGCGCAAGGTAACGGCCTGCCTGGCCAAGGGTGTCGAGAATCATCGGGGAAACAGGGGAAAAGACTTCACGATACGCGCCATTCAGTCAGTCTGCGGAAGATCGTTTTTCTTTGGCACGATACATCGCTTCGTCCGCCTGATGCATCAGGGCATCCAGCGTGGGTGTGGCGGCACTGCATGTCGCCACACCGATGCTGATGCGCAGTCTGATCGGGATATCGGTTCCCGGCAGGAGCATATCGATCGCCGCATGCAGGCGGCCCAGCAGCGCATCCAGCGGCGGGCCTGCCGGCGTATCCGGCAGCAGCACCACAAACTCGTCTCCCCCCACCCGCGCCAGCAGATCGGACTCGCGGCAGCAGGCGCGCAGTGTGCCCGCAACATAGACCAGCACGGCATCGCCAGCGGCATGCCCATAGGTGTCATTGATGGACTTGAAGTCGTCGATGTCGATATTCAGCAGGGTAAGGTGGCACTGGTTGCGCCTGGCCAGTGCGAACATGTCCTGACCGCGCAGCTTGAATTGATAGCGGTTGGCGAGGCCGGTGAGGTGGTCGTGCAGGGCCATGCTGCGGATGCGCTGGTGGGCCGACAGCGAATAGGCCACCAGCAAGCCAGCAACGGCAGCGAGCACCCCCAGCAGCGCCTGAATCCACACCCCGTACCCGACTGCCGGCGTCCGGTTGTGCGCCGCTAACTGCCAACTGCCGCCGGGGATGGTGACGTCCATCAAAACCGTGTCGCGATCATCGAACAATGCAGCATTGCCCAGGAAAACCTCGCCCCGCGCGCCCAGACCATCCTTGCCGCGCAAGGCATAGCGCACGCCGTCGAGCGCATCGGTGCGAATCCCTGCATTTTCGAATATGGGAAACGGATTGATCGCCACCGAGGCCAGTCCCCAATAGTGCGGCGAACCGTCAGGCCGGGTGTAAATGATGGGAATGCGGTTGATGATGCCGACGCCACCCTGCGCCAGCTCGATCGGCCCGGCCGTCACCGGGCGTTGTTCTCGCAGCAAACGCAGCACCGCATCGCGCTGGGAAGGCGTTTCCAGGTACCGCAGCCCGAGCGCCTTTTGATTGCCCGCCAGCGGATAGATGAAGCGGATGACATTGTCGGGCGCCAGCGCCACGCTGCGGATCGCCGGCTGCAGTCGTATCAGCGATGCCGCCACCTGTTCCAGGTCGGCCTGCGAGAAATCAGGCTTCGCGAGCACAAACGTCGACAGGCCGAGGCTCAGCGACAGGGTCGCGTTCAACTCCGACTCCAGCCGCGCACGCACCGTGGCGGCCTCGGCCTGCAACACCGCTCGCTCGGCCTGGTGGCGACGATCCTGCTCCAGCCAGACGAAGGATTGCAGCAGCAGCCACACCGCGCATGCCATCAGCACGCCGGCCACCAGGGGCAGGCGGCGCAGAACAACAAGCAGAGTGGCGCGTTTCACGCTTAGCGACTCAGCGGGTGATCGGTTTGTAGCGGATGCGCTTCGGCTTGGCGCCTTCCTCGCCCAGGCGCTTCCGCTTGTCGGCTTCGTATTCCTGGTAGTTGCCCGGGAAGAAGGTCACCTGCGAGTCGCCTTCGAAGGCGAGGATGTGGGTGGCGATGCGGTCGAGGAACCAGCGGTCGTGCGAGATCACCAGCACGCAGCCGGCGAACTCCAGCAGCGCGTCTTCCAGCGCGCGCAGCGTTTCCACGTCGAGGTCGTTCGACGGTTCGTCGAGCAGCAGCACGTTGCCGCCGGCGATCAGCGTCTTCGCCATATGCAATCGTCCGCGTTCGCCGCCAGACAGGTTGCCGACGAGTTTCTGCTGGTCGCCGCCCTTGAAGTTGAAGCGCCCGAGGTAGGCGCGCGACGGCGTTTCGTAGCGGCCGACGGTGAGGATGTCGCGGCCTTCGGCCACCTCGTCGAACACGGTCTTGTTTGCCGCCAGCGCATCGCGGCTCTGGTCGACGTAGGCGAGCTTGACCGTCTGGCCGATCTCGACTTCGCCGCTGTCCGGCTTTTCCTGGCCGGTGATCATCTTGAAGAAGGTCGACTTGCCGGCGCCGTTGGGTCCGATGATGCCGACGATGGCACCGGGCGGCACCGAAAAACTCAGATCGTCGATCAGCAGGCGATCGCCGAAGGATTTCGACACGTGATGGAAGTCGATCACCTTGTCACCCAGCCGTTCGCCGACCGGAATGAAAATTTCCTGCGTCTCGTTGCGTTTCTGGTATTCGACCGAGTTCAGCTCCTCGAAGCGTGCCAGACGCGCCTTCGACTTGGCCTGGCGCGCCTTGGGGTTCTGCCGTACCCACTCGAGTTCCTGCTTCATCGTCTTGATGCGGCCGGCTTCCTGCTTGGATTCGGTCTCAAGTCGCGCCTCTTTCTGCTCCAGCCAGCTGGTGTAGTTGCCCTTCCACGGAATGCCATGGCCGCGGTCGAGCTCGAGAATCCACTCGGCGGCGTTGTCGAGGAAGTAGCGGTCGTGCGTCACTGCCACCACGGTCCCCGGGTAGCGCACCAGGAACTGCTCCAGCCAGTCGACCGATTCGGCGTCGAGGTGGTTGGTCGGCTCGTCGAGCAGCAGCATGTCGGGGTTGGACAGCAGCAGCTGGCACAGCGCGACGCGGCGCTTCTCGCCGCCCGACAGGTTGCCGATCACCGCGTCCCACGGCGGCAATCTCAAGGCATCGGCCGCGATTTCCATCTGCGTGTCGAGATCAGCGCCGGCGGTGGCGAGGATCGCCTCGCATTTCGCCTGCTCCTCGGCCAGCTTGTCGAAATCGGCATCGGGCTCCGCATAGGCGGCGTAGATTTCATCCAGCCGGGTTTTGGCCGCCACGATCTCGCCCAGCCCGGCTTCCACCGCCTGGCGCACGGTGTGCGTCGGATCGAGCTGCGGCTCCTGCGGCAGGTAGCCGATGCGGATGCCCGGCATCGGGATCGCTTCGCCTTCGATGTCCTTGTCCACCCCAGCCATGATGCGGATGAGCGAGGATTTGCCGGAGCCGTTGAGACCCAGCAGGCCGATCTTGGCTCCCGGGAAAAAGCTCAGGGAAATGTCTTTCAGAATCTGCCGCTTGGGCGGAACGATCTTGCCGACTCGGTTGAGGGAATAAACGTATTGCGCCATGAATGAAAAAATCCAGAAAAGAATTATGGGCGGCCGGCATCCGGGCACGCTTCGAACGCGCAGCCGTTGGCCGGGTTGCGGCTGACGTAACTGCCGTCGGGGCATTGCTGGACGTCGGCAGCGCAGGCGATGGGGTCGTCGGGCATCGGTGGCGGAGGGGGTCCGACCGGGGAGGGCTTGCCGGCAACAGGCTGGGCAGTTAACGGCGCGCTGCACCCTGCCAGCATCAGCAGCAAAGCGGCTGCAGCCAACGTCTTGATCATGACAGCTCCTTGTCCAGCAGGGCCTTCAGCTTGACGAAATCGAGCTCGCCCAGTTTCTGTTCGAGGATGCGGCCGTCCTTGCCGATGATGAAGCTGGTGGGCGTGAGCTGCACGTTGCCGAAGGCGCGCGCATGCGCGCCATCGACGTCGAGCGCCACCGGGAACGGCAGCTGCCGCGTTTGCACGAAATTGGCGACATAGTTGGGCGGATCGTAGCTCATCGCCACCGCGACGATCTCGAAGCCGCGGCTCTTGTACTGGATGTAAGTCTCGACCATGCCCGGCATCTCCTTGATGCAGCCGGGGCACGAGGTCGCCCAGAAGTTAACCAGCACCACCTTGCCGCGCAGCTCGTCGAGCACGATAGGCTTGCCCTCCAGCGTGGTGAAGGTGGACGCCGGCGCGCCGGGCGTGTGCATCAGGGCATAGGCCAGCGCGCCGACGATGGCGAGCACAGCAACGGCAATCAGCAGGGGTTTGACGAATTTCATGGGGTGTTCACAGGGTTAAGTGTCTTGATACGACCGCGCCAGCGCGACATAGTGCTGCGCGGAATAATTGAAATAGGCGATTTCTTCCTCGGTCAGCGCCCGTACCAGCTTGGCGGGGCGGCCCAGATAGAGATGGCCGGATTCAAGCACTTTGCCTTCCGGCACCAGCGACCCGGCCCCCAGCAGCACATGCTTCCGCACCACCGCACGGTCGAGGATGATGCTGCCCATGCCGATCAGGCATTCGTCTTCGATCGTGCAGGCATGCAGGATGACCGTGTGGCCGACAGTGACGCGCGCGCCGATGACCAGCGGTCCGCCCGCCGGATTGGCCGGCGTCCTGTGCGACACGTGCAGCACGCTGTTGTCCTGGATATTGGTCGCCTCGCCGATGGCAATCGAGTTGACGTCACCACGAATCACCGCACCCGGCCACACCGAGGCATCGGCACCCAGGCTGGCTTCGCCGATCACCGTGGCGCGCGGATGCACCCAGGCGCCCGGAGCAAGTTGCGGATGAATGCCCCGGTAAGGGGAAACAGGGTCTAAAGCCATGGTTGTCGAGGGGTTGAATCACTGCAGAGCCGGGCCCAAATTATAATCGTTGTGCGCGACCGCTTTTTCTCCGCACCCTCTGCGTCCTCTTTGTGAAAGATTTTCCATGAATCCCCTGCTCGATTTTTCCGGCCTGCCCCGTTTTTCCGAGTTCAAGTCCGACTACGTCACCCCCGCCATTGATCAGCTGCTGGCCGATGCCCGCGCGGCCGTGGCGCGCGCGGAAGCCGCCGACACGCCCGCCGAGTGGGATGCCTTCGTCGCTCCGCTCGACGACGCCAACGAAAAACTGGGCCGCGCCTGGGGCCAGGTGTCGCACCTGCATTCGGTGATGGATTCGCCCGAGCTGCGCGAGGTCTACAACGCCAACCTGCCGAAGATCACCGTCTTCTATGCCGAACTGGGGCAGAACGAGGCGCTGTTCGCCAAATTCAAGGCGCTCAAGGCCAGCCCCGGCTTCGCCGCACTGTCCGCGCCGCGCAAGAAGATCATCGAGAATGAGTTGCGCGATTTCCGCCTCGGCGGCGCCGAACTGCCGGCCGACAAGAAGGCACGCTTCATGCAGGTGCAGGAAGAGCTGGCCCAGCTGTCGGCCAAGTTCGAGGAAAACCTGCTCGACGCCACCAACGAATTCGCGCTCTTCATCGACGATGCCGCGCAACTCGCCGGCGTACCGGACGATGTGCAGGCGATGATGAAAGCTGCCGCGGAAGCCGACGGCAAGACCGGATGGAAAATCACCTTGCACATGCCGTCCTACCTGCCGGTGATGCAGTACGCCGACAACCGTGCCCTGCGCGAGCAGGTGTACCGCGCCTACGTCACCCGCGCGTCCGAGTTCGGCAAGCCCGCACTCGACAACACGCCGCTGATTGCCGGCATCCTCAAGCTGCGGCGCGAAGCGGCCGGGCTGCTGGGGTTTCAAAGCTACGCCGAGGTATCGCTGGCCGCCAAGATGGCCGACAAGCCGGCCGAGGTGCTGAACTTCCTCGATGAGCTGGGCGCCCGCGCCCGCCCCTACGCCGAAAAGGACTACGCCGAACTCAAGGCTTTCGCCCGCGACGAACTGGGCCTCGCAGACCTGCAGGCCTGGGACACCACCTACGTATCGGAAAAACTGAGCGTGGCCCGCTACAGCTTCTCCGACCAGGAAGTGAAGCAGTATTTCCCCGAGCCTCGCGTGCTGACCGGCCTGTTCAAGCTGATCGAAACGCTCTACGGCCTGCACGTGCGCGAGGACAGCGCGCCGGTGTGGCACCCAGACGTGAAGTTCTACACGCTGACGGATCATGCCGGCCAGCGCGTCGGCCAGTTCTATCTCGACCTCTACGCGCGCGCCTCCAAGCGCGGCGGCGCATGGATGGACGACGTCATCACCCGCCGCAAAACGGCAGACGGCATCCAGACGCCTGTGGCCTACCTGAACTGCAACTTCTCCGGCCCGGTGGGCGAGAGGCCCGCACTGTTCACCCACGACGAGGTCATCACGCTGTTCCACGAGGCCGGTCACGGCCTGCACCACCTGCTGACGCAGATCGAGGAACTCGGCGTGTCCGGCATCAACGGTGTCGAGTGGGACGCGGTCGAACTGCCGAGCCAGTTCATGGAAAACTTCTGCTGGGAATGGGACGTGCTGAAGCACATGACCGCGCACGTCGACACCGGCGCGCCGCTGCCGCGTGCCTTGTTCGACAAGATGCTGGCGGCGAAGAACTTCCAGTCCGGCCTGCAGACCCTGCGCCAGATCGAATTCGCCAGCTTCGACATGCACCTTCACGACGACTTCGACCCCAGCGGCAGCCGCACCGCGCAGGACCTGATCGACGACATCCGGAAGAAGGTCGCAGTCATCATCCCGCCCGCCTACAACCGCTTCCCCAACAACTTCTCGCACATCTTCGCCGGCGGCTACGCGGCAGGTTACTACAGCTACAAGTGGGCGGAAGTGCTGTCGGCCGATGCCTACGCGCTGTTCGAGGACGAAGCGGAAGGCTACGGCGGCGTGCTGAACCCCGAAGTCGGCCACCGCTTCTGGAGCGAAATCCTCGCCCAGGGCGGCGCGCGCCCCGCGCTCGAATCGTTCAAGGCCTTCCGCGGCCGCGAACCCACCATCGACGCCCTCCTGCGGCACAACGGCATGGCATGAGCGTGGTTGTTGCCGCATACGATTCCACATGGGCTTTAGCCCATAGTGGATCGGAGTCCTTTAGGGCTTCAGCGGCTTTAGTGCGCGGTTGTTGCTGACTTGTCGGTTTTACAACCGCGGCCTCCCCTTTATGGGGACAACCACGGCTTACCCCTTGCGGGTAAAGCTTCGCCCGACCGCGTCCGTTATAGCGAAAGATTGAGTCTTTCGGGAGCACGGCATGAAAGCAGGACGCATATTGATGGCGGTTTGGCTGGCGGCTGCAAGCACGCCGCTTGTAGCCGCCCAGCTGTATCAATGGAAGGACGCGCAAGGCCGCACGGTATACAGTGACCAGCCGCCTCCGCCCAACATCAGGAACGTGCAGCAGAAAGCGTTCAAGGGCAGCGTCATCGAAGTCGGCGAATCCTACGCCGCCAAGACCGCGCGCGAAAAATACCCGATTACCCTGTATGCCAGTGCCTGCGGCGCCCCCTGCGACCAGGCGCGGCAACTGCTTGCCGAGCGCGGCGTATCTTTCAACAACAAGGATCCGCAAGCCAGTCCCGAAGCCCAGGCCGAGCTGCAAAAACTCACCGGCCGCCTGAGCGTTCCGGTGCTGATAGTCGGCAGCGACAGGGTTGACGGCTTCGAAGCCGGCCAGTGGCAGGCAGCACTCGACCGCGCCGGCTATCCCAAATCAGCCCCGCCCGGCCGCAAGCCAGTTCCGGCAGCGGCGCCAGCCCCCACCCCGGCACCCGCCCAGTAAGGGCGTCGCCTTAGAACACCCCCACGCGCTCCTATCCCGCAAAGCGAGATAGGGGCGCATCTTCAAGCACGCCGCGGCCTGCGCGGCTGCCCTGACGGATTCTTTTCAATCCCCCCGGGGGACTCCCATTCACTATGGGCTGAAGCCCATGTGGAGTCGTATGCGCTACACTCGGCGGCATGAAAATCGCCGCCTGGAACGTCAATTCCCTGAAGGTCCGCCTGCCCCAGTTGTTGGACTTTCTCGCCACCCGCCAGCCCGATGCGGTGTGCCTGCAGGAAACCAAGCTCACCGACGACAATTTCCCGGTCGCCGAACTCGCTGCCGCCGGCTATCGCGTCGCGTTCACCGGCCAGAAAACCTATAACGGCGTTGCCATCCTCAGCCGCAGCGAACCGGCCGACGTCAGCCTCGGCATCCCCGGATTCGAGGACGAACAGAAGCGCGTCATCGCCGCCACCGTCGGTGGCGTGCGGCTGGTGTGCGTGTATTGCCCCAACGGGCAAAGCCTCGATTCCGATAAATATCCCTACAAACTCGCCTGGTTCGATGCCCTCACTGCCTGGCTCAGGGACGAACTGACCCGCCATCCCCGGCTCGCCGTGCTCGGCGACTACAACATCGCGCCGGAAGACCGGGATGTGCACGACCCTGAAGCATGGAAAGACAGCGTGCTGGTGTCGGAACCCGAGCGCGAACGCTTCCGCAATCTGCTGGCGCTTGGCCTGAAGGACAGCTTCCGCCTGTTCGAGCAGCCCGAAAAGACCTTCAGCTGGTGGGATTACCGCATGATGGGCTTCCGCCGCAACCACGGCCTGCGCATCGATCACATCCTGCTATCCGAACCGCTCGCCGCCGCCTGCACCGCAAGCAGCATCGACCGCGACATGCGCAAGCTGGAAAGGCCGTCGGACCACGCGCCGGTGGTGGCGGAGATCGTCTTGACAGCTTGAGGTTTGCCCCCATCCCCGATGAGGGCATGGGATGACACAAGGACGGGTAACGACCCATTGCGGAAACTGGTCGGTTCGGCAAGCAGACGCTCAACCGGGCGCCGGAGCGAAGGGTTGGACGTCATTGCGAGGAATAAGACATACCAGCTCCGGACTGGTCAGCAACTCGTGGCCCATTTGCCTTAGGTCGGCCAGATGTGAGTTGGGAAGAGGAAATTCCAAATTCCCCTGCGAGGAGGAGTGGCCAATCGTCCAGATGCCTTTGCTTAGAGCCTCGTATTCAGATGTGAGTAGCGGGTCCACATGTGCTCCGCCGTCTTTGTTGGCGGCACCAAGGACGATGTGTTTTCGAGTTACATCGCCCTCAGCGATTTTGTAGATGGTTTGATTCCACCATACGTCGGCGGCGACATACAGGTTCTTCGGTTCAGATGAGTCGAAAATTGGCTTGTATCCAGCTTCCTTAAGCTGCCCATTCTCTACGGTTACCTGAGTCAGACAAAGGCCTCCCGAGAACATGATCACTCTGTCGTCAATCAATGGACAAGTTGTCCGCAAGGACATGCCTTTGGCTCCGAGATGACTCAGAAGCGACGTAGAGTTCTTGGTGTCGTGAATCAAAATGCGAATAGATACTGCGATTCTGATTGCCTCATCATAGAAGCCAGCGTCGAAGCTGGCGCAAGAACGCTCAATAAATCCTAGTTGCTTCTTGAGTTGAGTAAGCAGCACGGCTTGATTCATTGTCGGTTCGTCGAGGTTGTCTATCCGCATATGAAATGATAATCCGAACCAAAGTCTGCTGTGGGAGAAATGCTCAGATGACCGCTCATGGCCGACATCAGCCCTACCCAACTCATACGAAACCAACAACCTGCAAATAGATTATTCAGGCTGTAAGAACTGCCTCATTCGTCTGCGTCGAAGCGAAGCCGACAATGGGTCTCGCGCGTCAGCGCCACAGCCAATACGGCGCCCAAGGCGCTAATCGCCAGCCACAGAAAAGCAGCATGGTAGGCAGCCGCATCGTAGATGCGGGCGCCTTCGATCATGGCGCCCCGCCAGTTGCGGTCAAGGACCCAGCCCATGGCGCTTTGCTGGATGGCGGCGAAGCCAAGCACGGCCATGTTGACGACGCCGCCAACGGTGCCGGCCGCCCCCGGATGGTTGACCTCGCGCACGAAGGCAAAGCCGATGATGAGTCCGCCAGCCGAGAAGCCGATGGCGGCGAACAGCAGATAGAGCGCCATGGCCGACAGGTTGTCGATGAGCAGGAAGCCCACCCAGCCGAGGGCGTGGACGAGCGTCGCGCCGAGATAGGGCAGCTTGCGCCGGCCGATGCGATCGGACAGGGCGCCCAGCAGCGGGCCGCCGACGGCGAAGCCCAGCAGCATGGTGGTGGTGAAGCCCGCGGCGTGGCTGCGCTCCAGACCGTGAACCTGGACCAGGTAAGGCACCCCCCAGAGGCCGGCGAAGGTCAGCACCGGCGCGGCGATGAGACCGCCGGCAAAAAACAGCGGCCAGGTGTCACGCTCGGACACCACCAGCTTGAGGCTGCGCCATGGCGACATGGCAGCGGTGTTGAGCGCTTCCGGATGGGCGTGGCTGGCATAACCGCGTTCGCTGGGGTCGTCGCGTACCCACAGCCAGACGGCCGCTGCGAGTACCAGGGTGACGCCCGCGCTGATCAGCATGGCCATGCGCCAGCCGATGCCAGCCACCGCCTCCGAGAGCGGCACGCCGGCCAGCACGCCACCGAGGTTGCCGATCAGCAGCGAGATGCCGGTCACCGTGGCGAAGCGGTTAGCCGGGAACCAGTGGCCGGCGAGTTTCATGCAGGCGACGAAAGCGACGGCGACCGAGGCGCCGACCAGGCCGCGGCCGAGCGTGGCCATCCACAACGTATCCGCCTGGGAAAACAGGACGATTCCGATGACAGCGACAACGGCCGCCGCCGTACCCACGCGGCGCGGGCCCACGGCATCGGCGAGCAGGCCGCTGGGAATCTGCATGGCAGCGTAAGTGTAGAAATAGATGGCGGAGAGGTTGCCGAGCATCGTGGCGGCGATGCTGAAGTCGCGCATCAGCTCATCGACCATCACCGCCGGGGCGACGCGCTGAAAGTAGCCGACGAAATAGAGGCTGGCAAGCAGGCCCCAGGTCAGCCAGGCAAGGAGGAGGGGCGGCAGACCGGGTACGCCGGCAGGGGGCGATTGCGGGGGCTGTGCAGACTTCATCCGGGTTCAGGATCGCGTGTGTGCAAACCGTGGCAAGGCCGCATTAATACTGCACCACGACCGGATCGAGGCTGCGCCACAGATACCAGGTGGCGACGGTGCGCCAGGGGGCGTGACGTTCGCCGTGCCGGTGCAGGATTTTCGGTGTGGGTCGTTCGCCGTCGAGGTAGTGGAGAGCGACGGCCTTCTGCAGACCGATGTCGTCAACCGGCCAGACGTCGGGGCGACGCAGGTTGAAGATGAGGAACATCTCGGCGGTCCAGCGGCCGATGCCGCGCACGTCGATCAGCTCGGCAATCACCGCCTCGTCTTCCATGTCTTTCCAGCGGATCGGCTCGACACGGCCATC
Organism: Thiobacillus sp.; assembly: GCA_019459705.1. Lineage (GTDB taxonomy): Bacteria > Pseudomonadota > Gammaproteobacteria > Burkholderiales > Thiobacillaceae > Thiobacillus. Next base: position 29,731 of record JAIBFE010000056.1, read on the forward strand.
GACGAAATGTCCGGCGAGGTCGCGCAGGTATTCGGCCTTGCGGCGCGACAGGCCGCAGGCGGCGAGCGCGTCCAGTTCAAGCGTGACGATGTGCTCGGGACTGACGGTCTGCGCGTATCCGGTGAAGCGCGCCCACACGCTGTCGGCAGCCTTGACCGAAATCTGCTGTCCGACGATGGCGCGGGCCAGCGTCTGGAAAGGGTCGCCTCGATTGGCGAGGGTGGCGTCGGGATAGCGCGCGATCAGCGCCGCCATCACCGGGTCGGCGGCGGCGAGTTGGTCACAGGCGGTGCGCCAGTAGGCGGGCGGGGGCGTTTTCACCAAAAAACATTTATCCGCGAAGGACGCGAAGAAACGCGAAGGGAAAAACCAGAATCGCTTTCGGTTTTCTTCGCGCTCCTTCGCGTCCTTCGCGGATCAAGCCTTTCCCCATCACAGTAAAATGATGTCGTACTGTTCCTGCGGGTAAGTCGTCTCCACCTGCAGCGACACCGGCTTGCCGATGAAATCGATGAGCTGGGCGAGGCTGCCGGATTCCTCGTCGAGGAACAGGTCGATCACGCTTTGCGCGGCGACGATGCGGTACTCGCGCGCATCGAACTGGCGCGCCTCGCGCAGGATTTCGCGAAGCACGTCGTAGCACACGGTCTGCGCGGTCTTGATTTCGCCGCGGCCGGCGCAGGTGGGGCACGGCTCGCACA
>JAIBFE010000013.1 GCA_019459705.1 Thiobacillus sp.
TCGCCTCCGGTTCCAATCCGGCCGATGCCATGGTCGTCTGCCCGGGTTGGGTGGGCCCCCACGCCGCCCACGCCCACCGCCTGTGGGGCAACCAGATAGAGCGCGCCGCCGCCCTCATGCTGAAAGAACAGCGGAAGCTCATTCTGGTCCCGCGCGAGGCGCCGTTTTACACCCAGCACCTGGTAAACAAGCTGACGCTGTCGAAGATGAATGCGGTGATCCTGCCTGCCAATCCCGGCTTCTATCATCGGCCGCAATCGGTCGAGGCCATCGTCGACTTCATCGTCGCACGCATTCTCGACCAGTTGGGCATCCAGCACGAACTGATGGCGCGTTGGGGGGACAACCGGTGAGCGCTGCATTCGAACAAACCACGCTTCCGCTGTTTCCGCTCAATACCGTGGTGTTTCCCGGCGGGCTGTTACCGCTGCGCATATTCGAGCAGCGTTATCTCGACATGGTGAAACAGGCCATCGCCGACAACACGCCATTCGGCATCTGCGGCATTCGCGAAGGCACTGAAACCGGCACCCCCGCCGTTCCCTATGCCGTCGGCACCCGCGTGCACGTCACCGACTGGGACATGCCGCAAACCGGCATCCTGCACATCGACACCCGGGCGCAGGATCGCTTCGTCATCCGCAGCACCCGAACCGAACCGAGCGGCCTGCTCGTCGGCACCGTGGAGGCCGTCAGCAGCGAGGTCACCACCGCCGTGCCCGACGACCTTGAGCTTGCCGTCGAAATCCTGCGCCACATCATCGGCGAGTACGGCGACGCGCATTTCCCCTCCCCGCACGAATTCGACAATGCCGTGTGGGTGGGCTACCGCCTGTCCGAAGTGCTCCCGCTCAAACGCTCCATCAAGCAAAATCTGCTGGAGATGAACGACAGCGTGACGCGCCTGCGCATCCTTGCCGAGTTTCTCAAAAAGCAGATCAACTGATGGATACCTCTAGAAATCGTAGCGAGCGACCATCAGCCGGATGCGCCCGGAGCGCAGGAACCGGAATGTACATAGAGGTACATGAGGATTCCGAGCACCGGACGCACCCGGATCATGGGTGCGCAGTAGATTTATAGGGGTATCCCGATGGCGCGCTTCTATCCTGAGCTTGATGCACGGCACCGCGACTTCATCGCCGCGCAGAAGATCTTTTTCACCGCCACCGGCACCGCCGACAGCCGCCTCAACCTGTCGCCCAAGGGCATGGACAGCCTGCGCGTGATCGATGCGAAGCGCGTGGCCTACCTCGACCTCACCGGCAGCGGCAACGAGACCGCCGCCCACCTGAAGCACGATGGCCGCATGACGCTGATGTGGTGCAGCTTCGAGGCCGATCCGCTGATCCTGCGCCTGTACGGGCGCGGCCGTGCGGTGCGCCGGCAGGACGCCGAATGGGGTGCATTGCGCCGTCACTTCCCCGCCCTGCCGGGCGAGCGCCAGATCATCGTGCTCGACATCGACTCGGTACAGACCTCGTGCGGCTACGCTGTACCGATGTATGCCTACCGGGGCGAACGCGACACGCTGGCGCGCTGGGCTGAAAAGAAGGGGGCCGTGGGTTTGCTGGATTACTGGCGCGAGAAAAACCGGATCAGCATCGACGGCCTGCCCACCGGTTTGCTCGAGGACGCATGATGAAAGCAATCCTGATTCCGCTGGTGGCGATCCTGGCCGCCTGCGACCCGACCCCGCCGCCGCAGCCCGAAACCGAACGCCAGCCCAACCCGGTCTTCGAGACGCAGATCCAGGCGCTGGAAAAAGCGCGTGCCGTCGAAGCTCAGGTGATGGAGGCGGCGGAGGCGCAACGCCGGCAAGTGGATGAGGCGGCGCAGCAATAGGCTATGTTGAAATGGTTGCTCACGCTGATTGCTGCCTTGCTGGTGCTGGGCCTGATCACTCCCTGGCTCAACCGCCTGGGGCTGGGTCGCTTGCCGGGTGACCTGCGGATCAAACGCGCGCGCGGCACCTTCTACTTTCCCTTCACCAGCGTCATTCTCATGTCGCTGTTGCTCACCCTGCTTGCGTATTTATTTGGCCGATTAACAAAGCCTTCGTTAAGGAAACCGACGCCCCGGACGCCGACGAGGACGACGTCGCGGCGCCCGCCCTGCCCGTCGGATCGAAGAATTACATGACGCCCGCAGGCTATGCGCAGCTGGATGCCGAGTTCAACCAGTTGTGGAAAGTCGAGCGGCCCAAACTGGTGGAAACCATTTCCTGGGCGGCGAGCAACGGCGACCGCTCGGAAAACGGCGACTACATCTACGGCAAGAAGCGCCTGCGCGAAGTCGATCGCCGCATCCGTTTCCTGTCCAAGCGGCTGGAACACGCGGACGTGGTCGACCCCGCCACGCGCGAGGACACCGACCAGGTGTTCTTCGGCGCCACCGTCACCGTCGTGGATGAAAGCGGCAAGGAGTCCACCTATGCCATCGTCGGCATCGACGAGGCCGATGCGGGCCGCGGACGCATCGCATGGATCTCGCCGATGGCGCGCGCGCTGCTGAAGGCGCGCGAAGGCGACACCGTCAGCGTGCAGACGCCGGACGGACGGCGTGAGGTGGAGATCGTCGAGGTACGTTATCAGGCCATCGATTGAGTGAAATGTGACAAAATCGTGACAAGTGCGGACGGCTAGCCGGCATGCCGGATTCATGGGCCATGCCCCCGCAACCCGATTGATTTCACGAGGTCACCATGAAGCCAGCCCAATTTGGAATAAGTCTGTTTGTGCTCGCCACGCTCGCCGCCTGTGGCGATGCGTCTACCCCCGGCAGCGGGGACGCATCGCCAGCCGGATCGGCCGCATCCACCCTGGCCGATCCGTCCGACATTCTGGCCGCGCTGCCCCCTGAAGCCCAGCCTTACGGACTCGATGTCTATACCGCAAAGTGCGTCGGTTGCCACGGCGATCTGGGACAGGGGATCGACAAGAATCCCGCACTCAGGGGGCTGACACCCACGGCCATGCAGCAGAAACTGCTGGACTACCGTTCAGGCAAAACCCTGGGTGCGCAGAGCGCGGTCATGGCCCAGGCTGTAACGGGGCTCAGCGATGCCGAAATCGCTGCGGTTTCGATCTACGCCGGGGAATAAGGCTATGGGTTGGCGCGCTCATGCGCAATACCTGAACGCAGGCCGGCTCAGTTCAGCGCGCTGGCCAGCAGGCGGCGGTAACGGCTGACCCGCTCATCGCCGCCCAGCAGATTGAATACCGAGAGCAGCGTTTTGCGGCCGACGTCGTCCTCGAAGCTGCGATCGCGACGCACGATTTCCAGCAACTGGTCCATGCCAGGCTCGTACTGTCCGGCTGCGACCAGCAGATTGGCGAGCGTCAGCCGTGCCCCCAGGTCGTTTTCATTCGCCGCCACCCGTGCGCGCAACGCCGCCTCGTCCTCGCCGGCAGCCCCCATGAATTGAAGCCGCGCCTTCAAGGCTGGCACGCGTGGGTCTACGTCATCCGGCACGCTGCCGATCAGTCGGCGCGCTTCGTCGGCTTCATTCAGGTCGAGCATGATTTCTGCCGCATCGAGCCTCACGCCGACATGGTTCGGGTCGATTCTTGAGGCATCGGCCAGTGTCTGCAACGCCGCGGACAGGTCGCCCGCACCACGCATCTCGGCCGCCTGGGCCCGCAGTTCGTCGGCCGGCCCCGGAACCAGGCGGTTGAGAAAGGCGCGCACCTCGCCTTCGGGCAGCGCGCCGGAAAACTCGTCGACAGGTTCGCCGTCGATGAAGGCCTTGACGCTGGGAATGCCGCGCACACCATAACGCGCAGCGAGCTCCTGATTGTCGTCGGAGTTGATCTTGGCCAGCAGGAACTTGCCGCCGTATTCGGCAGCGAGCTTCTCCAGAATAGGCTTGAGCGATTTGCACGGTCCGCACCAGGGCGCCCAGAAATCGACCACCACAGGGCGATGCTTCGATTCTTCGAGAACGTGCTGCTGAAAGTCGGCCAGGCCGACGTCGAGGGCGTGTTCGGACATGAGGCCTCCGTGGCAACCAGCCGGATTAAATCTGGCGGGCGAGTTCGGCCGCCATCCCGGTGTAGGAACCCGGCGTCAGCGTTTTCAGGCGCGCCTTCTCGGCATCGGGAATCGCCAGGCCGTCGATGAAGGCATGCAGCGTCTCGCGCGTCATGCCGGCCTTGCCGCGCGTGAGCGCCTTCAGCTGCTCGTAGGGATTGGCCACGCCATAACGCCGCATCACCGTCTGGATCGGCTCGGCCAGCACTTCCCAGTTGGCGTCGAGGTCGGCTGCCAGCGCGGCCGGGTTGGCTTCGAGCTTGGAAAGACCGCGCAGGCAGGATTCGTAGGCCAGCAGACTGTAGCCGAAACCGACGCCCATGTTTCTGAGCACGGTGGAATCGGTGAGGTCGCGCTGCCAGCGCGAGACTGGCAGCTTCTCCGCCAGGTGGCGCAGCACCGCATTGGCCAGCCCCAGATTGCCTTCGCTGTTCTCGAAATCGATGGGATTGACCTTGTGCGGCATGGTGGAAGAGCCGACCTCGCCTTCCTTCACTTTCTGCTTGAAGTAGCCGACCGAGATGTAGCCCCAGACGTCACGGTTCAGATCGATGAGGATGGTGTTGGTGCGCGCGATGGCGTCGTACAGCTCGGCCATGGCGTCATGCGGCTCGATCTGGATGGTGTAGGGATTGAAGCTCAGCCCCAGTTCCATGACGAAGCTGCGCGCGAAGTGCTCCCAGTCGAGCTCCGGGTAGGCCGACAGATGTGCGTTGTAGTTGCCGACCGCACCGTTGATCTTGCCCAGCAGTTCGGCCGCGCCGATGGCATCCCAGGCCCGGCGCAAACGATAGACGACGTTGGCGAGCTCCTTGCCGACCGTGGTCGGCGAGGCGGGCTGGCCATGGGTGCGCGACAGCATCGGCAGGTCGGCCAGTTCATGCGCCAGGTCGGTCAGGCGCGCGATGACCTTTTCCAGCGCAGGCAGCAGTACGGCGTCGCGGGCACCCTTGAGCATCAGCGCATGCGACAGGTTGTTGATGTCTTCCGAGGTACAGGCGAAGTGGATGAATTCGGACACCGCTGCGATTTCGGCGTTCGACCTGGTCTTTTCCTTGAGGAAATATTCCACCGCCTTGACGTCGTGATTGGTCGTCGCCTCGATCGCCTTGACGCGCTCGGCATCGACCACCGAAAAGTGGTCGGCGATGCCGTCGAGCAGCGCGATGGCCTCGGCGGAAAATGCCGGCACCTCGGCAATAGCGGGTTCGGCCGCCAGCGCTTTCAGCCATTCGATCTCGACGATGACGCGGTATTTGATCAGCGCGTATTCGCTGAAGAAATCACGCAGTGCGGCAGTCTTGCTACCGTAGCGGCCATCGAGCGGTGATAGGGCAGTGAGTGCGGTCAGTTCCATCGTGTCGTCATCCGATATTGATATTGATTGTCTGTTTCTGTTAAACGGTGCGTCGATCACGCACGGCCTGCGCCAGCGTGCCGCTGTCGACGTATTCCAGTTCGCCGCCCACCGGCACTCCGCGCGCCAGGCGGCTGACCTTGAGGCCGCGCGCCTTCAGCAACTCGCCGATGGTGTGCGCGGTGGCTTCGCCTTCCGGCGTGAAGTTGGTCGCCAGGATCACTTCCTCGACCACGCCGTCGAGCGCGCGATTGATCAGCCGGTCAAGATGAATCTCGCGCGGCCCGATGCCGTCGAGCGGAGAGAGTCGCCCCATCAGCACGAAATACAAACCGCTGTAGCTCTGTGTGGCCTCCATCATGTTGAAGTCGGCCGGCATTTCGACCACGGCCAGCTGCCGCTTGTCGCGTTTTGGACTCGCGCACACCTCGCACACTTCCGCCTCGGAAAAGTTATTGCACAGGCGGCAATGGTGCAGATGCGTCAGCGCATGATGCAACGCCCCCGCCAGCGCCTCGGCGCCGCGCCGGTCGCGCTGCAGCAGATGATAGGCCATGCGCGCAGCCGACTTGGGGCCGACCCCGGGCAGCACGCGCAGGGCGCCGATCAGGTTTTCCAGCGCGGCTGGTTGCATCTCGCTGTTTCGACCCGATCAGAAGGGCAGCTTCATCCCTGGCGGGATCGGCAGACCGGCGGTCACGCCGGCCATCTTTTCCTGCACGGTCGATTCGACCTTGCGCACCGCATCGTTCACTGCGGCAGCCACCAGGTCTTCCAGCATTTCGCGGTCGTCCGTCATCAGACTGGGATCGATGCTGACACGACGCACGTCGTATTTGCAGGTCATCGTCACCTTGACCATGCCGGCGCCGCTCTGTCCTTCGATCTCGATTTCGGCCAGCTTGGCCTGCATCTTGGCCATGTTGTCCTGCATCTGCTGAACCTGCTTCATCATGTTGCCGATGCCGCCCTTCATCATGGGTGTTCTCCTAGGGGTTGTATGGTTGAGGCGTCGATCTGGCCGCCAAACTGGTCGACCAGCTCACGCACGAATGGGTCCGATTCGATGGCGGCCACGGCTTCGGCCTGGCGCGCCTCCTTGATGCGCGTACGCACCTGCTGCGGCGTCTGCTCGGCTGCGGCGCCGATCTCGAATGTCACCTGAAGCGTCGCACCATACCTGTCGCGCAGCGTCGACACCAGCTTGTCCTGATAGGCGCGATCAAGCAGATGCTTGTGCGCTTCGCCCACGCGCAGCGTCACCGCGTCGTCCGCCTGCGACACCAGTTCGCAGTGATCGGCCAGCATTTTGGCCATGCCGCCGAGACGCAGTTCGGCGACAACGGCGAGCCAGTCCCAGGCCCCACGCGGGGTGGATTCGCGTGCAACCAACATGGGCGCGGATGGCGCGTTCGGCTCGACTTGCACGGCGGTCCGAGCAGCCTCGTCCGGTGCCGCTTCCGCAAACGGGATGGGAGCGGGCGGTTCGATCGGCACCCGTGCGGCAACAGGGGGCGCCGGCTCGGCTCGCACCGCCGGCGCGGTGGCAGCAGTAGCACGCCCTACCGATTCGGCACGCGGGGCGGGAACCGGGCGGGCAATCGCCGCCGGCCGCGCCGTGCCTCCCCTCGAGCCGGGCGCGAAGGCCAGCATGCGCAGCAGCGTCATGCAAAAACCGGAAAACTCGTCCGGCGCATAGGGCAGGTCGCGGCGACCGGTCAGTGCGATCTGGTAATACAGCTGCACGGTTTCGGCGTCCAGCTGTGTGGCTGTCGCCTGCATGCGCTCGACATCGATCGCTGTTTCCACCGCACCCGGCGCGTGCAGCAGCAGCGCCAGCTGGGTGAGCAGATTGCCCAGATCCTGCAGCGTCGCATCGAAGGCGATGCCGCGCTCGGCAAGTTGCCGCGCCTGCCCCAGCAGCGCGTCGCCGTCTTGCGCCGCCAGGGCGTCGAGCAGATCGAACAGGTAGTCGCGCCGCACCGTGCCGAGCATGGCCTCGACCGCGGCCGCCTCGACCTTGCCGCCGCCGTAGGCGATCGCCTGGTCGGTCAGCGACAGCGCGTCCCGCATGCTGCCGGCGGCGGCGCGCGCCAGCAGGTTCAGCGCAGCCGGTTCGCAGGCGACGTGTTCCTGCGCCAGCACCTCGCCCAGATGCTGCGCCACCAGCGCAGGCGTCATCGGCTTCAGGTTGAACTGCAGGCAGCGCGAGAGCACCGTCACCGGGATCTTCTGCGGGTCGGTGGTGGCGAGGATGAATTTCACATGCGCGGGCGGCTCTTCCCGCGTCTTCAGCATGGAGTTGAACGCCGGCTTCGCCAGCATGTGCACTTCGTCGATGATGTAGACCTTGTAGCGTCCCACCGTCGGCGCGTACTGCGCGTTGTCGAGCACTTCGCGCATGTTGTCGACGCCGGTGTTCGACGCCGCGTCGAGTTCGAGCAGGTCGACGAAGCGGCCGGCGTCGATCTGGGTGCACGCCGAGCACACGCCGCACGGCGTGCTGGTAACCCCGGTTTCGCAGTTGAGACACTTGGCGAGAATCCGCGCCAGCGTAGTCTTGCCCACCCCGCGCGTGCCGGTCAGCAGATAGGCATGGTGAAGCCGGCCCTGGGTCAGCGCATTCGACAGCGCCTGCACCACGTGCTCCTGCCCCTTGAGATCGGCAAACGCGCGCGGCCGCCACTTGCGCGCCAGCGCCAGTGCGGGAGAAGCGGAGTCGCCGAAGAGATCAGTCATGTGCTTAGGGGCTAGGGGTCAGGATTCAGGATTCAGGGGAACCTCACTGCGCTGCGCGGATTGGCCGCTGCAGCCTTACCCTGATCCCTCAATCCTTACCCCTGAATCCTGGAAAAAGTGGCGAGCCAGAACCCCGGCACTGGCATCGGTCGCTGTGGCTGCT
>JAIBFE010000016.1 GCA_019459705.1 Thiobacillus sp.
ACATCAACGCCGGCCTGCTGTACGTGATGGCCATCACCTCGATGGGCGTCTACGGCGTCATCATCGCGGGCTGGGCGTCCAATTCCAAATACGCGTTCCTCGGCGCGATGCGCTCGGCGGCGCAGATCGTGTCGTACGAGATCGCCATGGGCTTCGCGCTGGTCGGCGTGCTGATGGCGGCGCAGTCGCTCAACCTCACCGACATCGTGCAGGGCCAGTCGGGCGGCCTGCATCACTGGTATATCTGGCCGTTGTTCCCGCTGTTCGTTGTCTATCTGATCTCGGGCGTGGCCGAAACCAACCGCGCGCCGTTCGACGTTGCCGAAGGCGAATCCGAGATCGTCGCCGGCTTCCACGTGGAATATTCCGGCATGGCCTTCGCGGTGTTCTTCCTCGCAGAATACGCCAACATGATCCTGATCGCCGCGTTGACGACGCTGATGTTCCTCGGTGGCTGGCTGTCGACGGTTTCGTTCCTGCCGGACGGCATCGTCTGGTGGCTGCTGAAGACCGGCTTCGTGCTGTTCCTCTTCCTGTGGTTCCGCGCCACCTTCCCGCGCTACCGCTACGACCAGATCATGCGTCTGGGCTGGAAGGTGTTCATTCCCATCACCATCGTCTGGATCGTCGTCGTCGGCGGCATGATGCAGACGCCGTATGGCCACCTTTTCCACTGAGCGCGCCATGAGACGGATCACCCATTTCTTCGGCAGCCTGTTTCTGATCGAACTGCTGCGCGGCATGATGCTTACGGGGCGTCATCTGTTCGCGCGCAAGATCACGGTGCAGTATCCGGAAGAGAAGACCCCGCAAAGCCCGCGCTTCCGCGGCCTGCACGCGTTGCGCCGCTATCCCAACGGCGAGGAACGCTGTATCGCCTGCAAGCTGTGCGAAGCCGTGTGCCCGGCATTGGCGATCACCATCGAATCGGAACAGCGCACTGACGGCACCCGCCGCACCACGCGCTACGATATCGATCTGACCAAGTGCATCTTCTGCGGCTTCTGCGAGGAATCCTGTCCGGTCGATTCGATTGTCGAAACCCGCATCCTCGAATACCACGGCGAAAAGCGCGGCGACCTGTATTACACCAAGCCCATGCTGCTCGCGATCGGCGACCAGTACGAAGAACAGATCGCGAAAGACCGCGCAGCCGACGCGAAGTACCGTTGACACCATGACCTACACGACCGCGATCTTCTATTTCTTTGCCGCCATCCTCGTGTTTGCCGGCCTGCGCGTGATTACCGCGCGCAACCCGGTGCACGCCGCGCTGTTCCTGGTGCTGGCTTTCTTCACCGCGGCGGGCCTGTGGATGCTGCTGGAGGCCGAGTTCCTCGCCATCACTCTGGTGCTGGTCTACGTCGGCGCAGTCATGGTGCTGTTCCTGTTCGTGGTGATGATGCTCGACATCAACCTGGATAAACTGCGCGAGGGCTTCTGGGATTACCTGCCGCTGGCCGGTTTCGTCTCGGTGCTTCTGATGATCGAAATGGCGCTGATCCTCTGCAGCCGCCATTTCGGACTCGATGTGATGGCAACGCCCGAGCCTCACCCGGCCGACTACAGCAACACCAAGGAACTCGGGCGGCTGCTGTATACCGACTACGTCTACGCGTTCGAACTGGCTGCGGTGATCCTGCTGGTGGCGATCGTCGCCGCCATCGCGCTGACGCTGCGCCGCCGCAAGGACAGCAAGTACATCGACCCGGCCGAGCAGGTGAAGGTCAAGCGCAACGACCGTCTGCGAATCGTCAAAATGCAGGCCACAAAGAAGCCGCAAGCCGGGGAGGGCGACGCATGATTTCCCTATCGCATTACCTGGTGCTGGGCGGCATCCTGTTCGCCATCAGCGTGCTCGGCATCTTCCTCAACCGCAAGAACGTGATCATCCTCCTGATGGCGATCGAACTGATGCTGCTGGCGGTGAACATGAACTTCATTGCGTTCTCGCATTATCTGGGTGACATCCACGGCCAGATCTTCGTCTTCTTCATTCTCACCGTTGCCGCCGCGGAATCCGCCATCGGCCTGGCGATCCTGGTGGTGCTGTTCCGCAATATGCGCACGATCAATGTCGATGACCTCGACCACCTGAAAGGCTGATGCGGATGGACATGCAGACGCTCTATCTGATCGTGCCGCTGGCGCCGCTGTTCGGCGCGATCGTCGCGGGGCTGTTCGGCCGCCTCGTCGGCCGCACCGGCGCCCATGTCGTGGCCATTGCCGGCGTGGCCGTGTCGTTCATCGCTTCGGTGCTGGTGTTCCAGGATGTGCTTGCCGGCCACACCTACAACGGCACGGTCTACACCTGGATGGTGCTGGGCGATCTGCGCTTCGAGGTCGGATTCCTGATCGATTCGCTGACTACGATGATGATGCTGGTCGTCACCTTCGTCTCGCTGATGGTGCACATCTACACCATCGGCTACATGCACGACGACCCCGGCTACCAGCGCTTCTTCTCGTACATCTCGCTGTTCACCTTCTCGATGCTGATGCTGGTGATGAGCAACAACTTCCTGCAGCTGTTCTTCGGCTGGGAAGCGGTCGGCCTGGTGTCCTATCTGCTGATCGGCTTCTGGTACACGAAAGAGACGGCGATCTACGCCAACCTCAAGGCCTTCCTGGTCAACCGGGTCGGCGATTTCGGCTTCATCCTCGGCATCGGTCTGGTGCTGGCCTATTTCGGCTCGCTCGACTACGCGACGGTGTTTGCCAAGGCGCCGTCGCTGGCAGACGAGACCATTACCCTGTGGCCCGATACGCCGTGGATGCTGATGACCGTCATCGGAATCCTGCTGTTCATCGGCGCGATGGGCAAGTCGGCTCAGTTCCCGCTGCACGTCTGGCTACCCGACTCGATGGAAGGCCCGACGCCGATTTCCGCGCTGATCCACGCGGCGACGATGGTGACTGCAGGCATCTTCATGGTCGCGCGCATGTCGCCGCTGTATGAGCTGTCCGACGTGGCACTCTCCTTCATCATGGTGATCGGCGCGATCACTGCACTGTTCATGGGTTTCCTCGGCATCGTGCAGAACGACATCAAGCGCGTGGTCGCCTATTCGACGCTGTCGCAGCTCGGCTACATGACGGTCGCGCTCGGCGCCTCGGCGTATTCGGTCGCGGTGTTCCACCTGATGACGCACGCCTTCTTCAAGGCGCTGCTGTTCCTCGCCGCCGGTTCGGTCATCATCGCCATGCACCACAACCAGGACATCCGCTACATGGGCGGCCTCAGGAAGTACATGCCGATCACCTGGA
>JAIBFE010000031.1 GCA_019459705.1 Thiobacillus sp.
CGGCCTGCGCATCATCTCCGGCCGCACCGAGAGCCACGTCTTCCTGGTCGACCTGCGCAGCAAGAACCTCACCGGCAAGGAAGCCGAAGCCCTGCTCGGCCGCGCCCACATCACGGTCAACAAGAACTCCATCCCCAACGACCCGCAGAAGCCCTTCGTCACCAGCGGCATCCGCATCGGCACCCCGGCGATGACCACGCGCGGCTTCACCGAACTGGAAGCCGAACAGCTGGCGCACCTGATCGCCGACGTGCTGGAAGCGCCGAATGACGAGGCGGTGATCGCGCGGGTGGTGGGCGAGGTGGCGAAGCTGGTGGCGAAATTTCCGGTTTATGGCTGAGAGGGTCAGGGGTCGGGATTCGGGAGTCAGGGAATGTTGCTTTGCTTTTTTCCTGAATAGCAGCGCGGCTTCGCCGCACAAAGCCCCCTGATCCCTGGCCCCTGAATCCTGATCCCTGAAAAATGAAGTGTCCTTTCTGCGGTTATCTAGATACCCAGGTCATCGACTCCCGCGTCAATGAGGCGGGCGACGCGATCCGCAGGCGACGCCGTTGCGTCGCCTGCGACAAGCGCTTCACCACCTGGGAAACCGCCGAGCTGCGGCCGCCGCAGATCGTCAAGTCAAACGGCATCCGCGAGGACTTTTCCGAAACCAAGCTGCGCGAAGGCTTCCGCCGTGCACTGCACAAGCGGCCGGTCCCGACCGAACTGGTCGATGCCGCCGTCGAACGCATCCGCCAGTTGCTGCTGACTCGTGGCGCGCGCGAAGTGCCGGCGCGCGAAGTCGGCGAGCTGGTGATGCACGAACTGAAGAGGCTCGACAAGATCGCCTACATCCGCTTTGCCTCGGTGTACAAGAGCTTCCAGGACCCGGACGATTTCCGCGAGATGCTGCAGGACCTGGAACGCACACCGCCGCACGGCGTGGACGACCTGTTCGAATAAGCGGCCTGCTGCCTTGAGCTCCGCCCCGTTCTCCACCGCCGACCACCGCCACATGGCACGCGCGCTGCAGCTCGCGGCACGCGGCCTGTTCACCACCCACCCCAACCCGCGCGTAGGTTGCGTGATCGTCAAGGATGGGCACGTCGTGGGCGAGGGCTGGCACGAACGCGCCGGCACGCTGCACGCCGAGGTCCATGCGCTGAAAGCCGCCGGCAAGGCCGCACGCGGCGCGACGGTCTACGTCACGCTGGAGCCCTGCTCGCACCATGGCCGCACGCCGCCCTGTGCCGAGGCGCTCGTGACCGCGGGGGTCGCGCGCGTGGTGGCTGCCATGCGCGATCCCAATCCCCTGGTGGCCGGGGGCGGCATCCAGATGCTGACCCTGGCGGGCATCCGCGTCGACGTGGGACTGATGGAAGCCGAGTCGCGCGCGCTCAATCCCGGCTTCGTGTCGCGCATGACGCGGGGGCGCCCGTGGGTCCGCCTGAAAACCGCCGCGACGCTCGACGGCAAAACCGCGCTTGCCAACGGCGCCTCGCAATGGATCACCGGCGAGGCGGCGCGCGCCGACGTGCAGCGCCTGCGCGCGCGCGCCTGCGCCGTCCTCACCGGCAGCGGAACCGTGCTCGCCGACAATCCGCGCATGAACGTGCGCGATCTGGATATCGGCCGGCAGCCGCTGCGGGTCATCGTCGATTCCGGATTGCGCACGCCGGCGGATGCGGCGATCCTGCCCGCGCTCGTCGCCTGCCACCATGCCGACCCGGCCGCGCGTGCCGCGCTTGAACAGGCCGGCGCGGAGGTGATCGAGTTGCCGGGCGCCGAGGGTCGCGTCGACCTCGCCGACCTGCTCACGCTGCTGGCACAGCGCGGCGTCAACGAGCTGCACGTCGAAGCCGGCGCAGCCCTCAACGGTGCACTGCTTGCCGCCGGGTGGATCGACGAATGGGTGGCCTACATGGCGCCCATGGCAGTGGGTGACGATGCACGCGGGCTGTTCGCACAGCCCCCGCTGGCGATGCTGGCCGACGCCGCACGCTTCAGGCTCGCCGACGTGCGGCAGATCGGCGGCGACCTGCGCCTGACGCTGCTGCCGGCATGACCCGCTTCAAGGATCACGCCGCCGCACGTCCCTTCCCGGCTCATTCAAGCCGACAACGCGTGGGATGACGGCGGCGGCCCGGAATCTTTCCGGTGCCATCCGAGCGGCGAGTGGATACAATTTCACCTTTCAGGCAGTGAAGGGGGGCGAAGCGCACACGCGCCGACCCGATCTGTCATCAATAACCGAAGGATCAGAATGAAACGCGTGGATGATTTCCGCCTGCGCTTTGGCAAACAGGAACTGGTTCCTATCGTCATCGGCGGCATGGGCGTGGATATCTCGACCGTCGAACTGGCGCTCGAAGTGGCACGCCTCGGCGGCATCGGCCACATCTCCGACGCCATGGTACAGACCGTGTCCGACCGGCGCTTCGACACCAATTTCGTCAGCCAGAAGCTGAAGAAGTACAAGGCCAACGTCGCCAGCAGCGACAAGTCCGAGATCCACTTCAACCTCGCAGAACTCGAAGAGGCGACGCGCAGCCACGTCCTCCATGCCATGGAAGCCAAGCGCGGCGACGGCATGATCTTCATCAACTGCATGGAGAAGCTGACCATGAACGCGCCGCGCGAGACGCTGCGCATGCGCCTGTCCGCCGCGCTCGACGCCGGCATCGACGGCATCACGCTGTCCGCCGGCCTGCACCTGGGCTCGTGCGCACTGATGGAAGACCATCCGCGCTTTCGCGACGCCAAGCTCGGCATCATCGTCTCCTCGCCGCGCGCGCTGGCGATGTTCCTGCGCAAGAACGCGCGGCTGCAGCGCCTGCCGGACTACATCGTGGTGGAAGGGCCGCTCGCCGGCGGCCACCTCGGCTTCGGCATGGACTGGGCGCAGTACGATCTGGCCACCATCGTCGCCGAGGTTCTGGCCTACCTGAAAGCCGAGCACCTCGACATTCCGGTGATCGCTGCCGGCGGCATTTTCACCGGCAGCGATGCCGCCGCCTTCCTCGAACAGGGCGTGGCCGCCGTGCAGGTGGCGACCCGCTTCACCGTCACCAAGGAATGCGGGTTGCCGGACAAGATCAAGCAGGAATACTTCAAGGCCAGCGAGCCCGACATCGAGGTCAACACGATCTCGCCGACCGGCTATCCGATGCGCATGCTCAAGGGCAGCCCCGGCATCGGCGCCGGCATCCGCCCCAACTGCGAAGCCTACGGCTACCTGCTGGATGCGAACGGCCGCTGCGCCTACATCGACGCCTACAACCGTCAGGTGTAATTGCACCCGACCGCGAAGAAGGTGAAGGTCACGGAGAAGACCTGCCTTTGCACCCACATGCGCAATTTCGACATCTGGACCTGCGGCCAGACCGCATACCGCCTCAAGGACACCACCCGGCGCCTGCCGGACGGCAGCTATCAGGTTCTCAGCGCGGAGCAGGTATTCCACGACTACCAGTTCAGCGTCGACCAGAAAATCGCGTTGCCGGACTGAGCGCAGGAAGCCAAGGCCCCCTCTTTCTCCGGACTGATCCCTTCAAGCCTGGCTGGCGTCAGCGCTCCGCATCGACCCAGTTGTTGGGCGTTTCGTAAAGCCGCACCCGCTGCAGCCTGAGCTGGTTGCCGTAGGTATCGAGATAGGCCGCGTCCAGGATGCGGAACGCTTCGGCCGCGAGATTTTCTGCGGTGGGCACCGCCGGGAGCACGACGGTTTTGTGTTCGGGCAGCGACGCCAGAAAGTCCATCACCACGCGATCGCCCCGATAGACCAGGAAGGCGTGGTCCCAATGATCGACGAGGACCGCCTGGGCGACACGCTTCACGTCGGAAAAGTCCATCACCATGCCCTCCTCCGCAGCACCCTCGGTGCGGATGACTTCGCCCGAGAGGGTGATTTCGATCGCATAGCGATGGCCGTGCAGATGCCGGCACTGGCTGGCGTGATTGGGAATGCGGTGGCCGGCGTCGAATTCCAGCCTGCGAGTGATCAGCATGTCAGGCGCCCCGTTCCGGTCCTGGTCTGCGGCATGGCAATGCCTAGCCGCCTGCCCTGCCAGCCGTGCGGCTGCGTGAGCCACGAAGCGAATGTGCAGGACATCGTCATGCCGCCCCTTCCATTGAACATAAAAGAATTATAGCAATTTGAAGACCTGCTTATCCTTTGATCACGAGGGCGATGACCCGCCTGACACGGGGACCACTACAGGAAGTCAGGCCGTCAACGGCCGCTGGGGTTCACCCACCCCGCCTAAACGCCTACAATGCCGGGTCTTACTGGCAGGTCTTCACACGCATGTTCACCGGCATCATCCAATCCATCGGCCGCATCCACGAGTACGAAGCACGCGGCGCCGACGCGCGCATGGTCATCACCGGAGGCGGGCTGGATTTTTCCGATGTCGCGCTGGGTGACAGCATCGCGGTCAACGGCGTGTGCCTCACCGCGGTGGCGCTGACGCCCGACAGCTTCAGCGTCGACGTTTCGGCCGAAACCCTGCGCTGCACCGAAGGTTTCGCACCGGGCGCCGAAGTCAATCTGGAAAAAGCGCTACGGCTGGCCGACAGGCTCGGCGGCCATCTGGTAAGCGGGCATGTCGACGGCGTCGGCACGGTACAGCGCTTCGTGCCGGTGGGCGAATCGCACCTGCTGGAAATCGAGGCGCCGGGCGAACTCGCACGCTACATCATCCGCAAGGGCTCGATCACGGTGAACGGCGTGTCGCTGACGGTGAATGCAGTCGAAGGCGCGTGTTTCGCGCTGAACCTGATTCCGCATACGCTGGAAATGACGACGCTCAAGCATCTACAGGCAGGCAGCCGCGTCAACCTGGAAGTCGACATGATCGCGCGCTACGTCGAGCGCATGATGCAATTTACGAATACAACGGACAAAGACTGATGAGCCTCGCCTCCACCCTAGAAATTATCGAAGAACTCAAGGCCGGCCGCATGGTCGTGCTGGTCGACGAGGAGGACCGCGAAAACGAAGGCGACCTCGTCATGGCAGCCGAACACGTCAGCCCGGACGCGATCAACTTCATGGCCAAATACGGCCGCGGCCTGATTTGCCTGACACTGACCGACGCACGCTGTCGCCAGCTCGGCCTGAAGCAGATGGTGAGCGACAACCAGACGCCTCACGGCACCGCGTTCACGGTGTCGATCGAGGCCGCCGAGGGTGTAACCACCGGCATTTCCGCTGCCGACCGCGCGGTCACCATCCAGGCCGCGGTCAAGCGCGACGCCAAATCCACCGACATCATCCAGCCCGGCCACATCTTCCCGCTGCGCGCGCAGCCCGGCGGCGTGCTGGTGCGCGCCGGCCACACCGAGGCCGGCTGCGACCTGGCGGGACTGGCCGGACTCGAGCCCGCCTCGGTGATCTGCGAAATCCTCAAGGACGACGGCACCATGGCGCGGCTGCCGGATCTGATTCCGTTCGCGCAGGAACACGGCCTGAAGATCGGCGCCATCGCTGACCTCATCCATTACCGCAACCAGACCGAAAGCCTGGTCGAGCGCGCCGCCGACCGCCTGATCCAGACGGTGTACGGTGCATTCCGCCTGATCGCCTACCGCGACACCAGCGCCCGCGAAACCCACCTTGCGCTGGTCAAGGGCGAAATCCACGCCGACCAGGAAACCCTGGTGCGCGTGCACGAGCCTTTGAGCGTGATGGATTTTCTTGACGTCACAGGCGGCGGCCATTCGTGGCCGATCATGGGCGCGATGGAGCGCATCGCCGAATCGCAGTCGGGGGTGCTGGTCCTTCTGCACCGGCCGGAAACGGCTGATGCGCTGCTGCACCGCATCAACCCGCCGCCGGTCGACAGCCGTAAATACGACCTGCGCGATTACGGAATCGGCGCGCAGATCCTGCGCGACCTCGGCGTCGGCAAGATGAAACTCCTGGCCAGCCCGCGCAAGATGCCCGCCA
>JAIBFE010000063.1 GCA_019459705.1 Thiobacillus sp.
CCGCCGCCTGACAGCAGCGTCACCCTTCCGTAGAATCCGGCTAGCCCCGCTTCTGTTGTCTATGGTGTCTGAGCAGACTCTTCCTCTCGCCGAGCCGTCCAGGCAAGGCACGCGCATGGCGCTGGCGCTGCTGGCGTCGGCGGCGGTGCATGGCATGGTGCTGTCGACCCAGTTCATGCAGGTCAACCCGCGCCTGTTCGAGGACCCCAACCTGCCGATGGAAGTCGTGCTGGTCAACGCCAAGAGCCTGGAGTCGCCGCTCAATCCTGACGCGCTCGCACAGGCGAATCTGGCCGGCGGCGGCAACACCGACGAAGACCGGCGGCTGAAAAGCCCGCTGCCCGCCAGTCCGAAAACGCAGACCGGCAGCGAGGAAGCCGCCCTGCAGGCGCGCGTATCCGATCTGGAGCAGCAGGCCAAAATCCTGCTGAACCAGCTGAAACCCAACGGCCAGTTGCAGAATCCGGAACCGGCTGCGCCGCCGGCACCCGTGCAGCCGGCACTCGATGCCAGCCAGCTCAACCTGCAGGCGCGTGAAATGGCGCAGCTGCAGGCACGCATCTCGCAGCAATGGGACGAATACCAGAAGCGCCCCAAGCGCGCGTTCGTCGGCGCCAATGTGCGTGAATACGCGTATGCGCGCTACGTCGAGGACTGGGTCACCAAGGTCGAGCGGGTCGGCAACGTCAATTACCCTGAAGCCGCGCGCCGCCAGGGCATCTACGGCAGCCTCAAGCTCACTGTGTCGATCTATGCCGACGGCCGCATCGAGGCGGTCGAGATCGATCGTTCGTCCGGCTCCAAGGTCCTCGACACGGCCGCGATCAAAATCGTCGAACTCGCCGCGCCTTACGCACCTTTCCCCGACGACATGCGGAAAAAGGCCGACATTTTGTCTATAACGCGAACCTGGACCTTCACCCGCTCGGATCAGCTGGTGGGGACCGACTGAGCAGGCGCCAGCGTTGCTGGTGTATAATATTCTGATTTGCTTATACATTTCGGAGTCTGACCATGCACACCGGCACCACCCTTACCCAGTTCATCATTGAAGAACAGCGTCGCACCGCCGGCGCCACCGGCGATTTCACCTCGCTGCTGAACGACGTCGTCACCGCCTGCAAGGCGATTTCCAACGCCGTCAACAAGGGCGCGCTGCTGGGCGTGATGGGCGCGCTGGATTCCGAGAACGTGCAGGGCGAAACGCAGAAGAAGCTCGACGTCATCACCAATGACATCATGATCCGCTCCAACGAGTGGGCGGGCCACCTGGCCGGCATGGCGTCCGAGGAAATGGACGACGTGTACGCCATCCCCAGCCAGTACCCGCTTGGCAAGTACCTGCTGGTGTTCGACCCGCTCGACGGCTCGTCCAACGTCGACGTCAACATCTCGGTCGGCACCATCTTCTCGATCCTCAAAGCCCCGGTCGCCGGCCGCGCCGCCAAGGCCGAGGACTTCCTGCAGGCCGGCACCCAGCAGGTATGCGCCGGCTACGCGATCTACGGTTCCTCGACCATGCTGGTCCTGACCTTCGGCCATGGCACCAACGGCTTCACGCTCGACCGCGACGTCGGTGAGTTCGTGCTGACCCACCCCAACATGACCACCCCCACCGAGACCAAGGAATTCGCGATCAACGCCTCCAACATGCGTTTCTGGGAAAAGCCGGTGCAGCGCTACGTCGACGAGTGCCTGGCCGGCAAGACCGGGCCGCGCGGCAAGGATTTCAACATGCGCTGGGTCGCCTCGATGGTCGCCGAAGTGCACCGCATCCTCACCCGCGGCGGCATCTTCATGTACCCCAAGGACACCAAGGATCCGTCCAAGGCCGGCAAGCTGCGTCTGATGTACGAAGCCAACCCGATGGCCTTCATCGTCGAGCAGGCCGGCGGCGCCGCCACCACCGGCTATTCGCGCATCCTCGACCTCGCGCCGGAAGGCCTGCACCAGCGCGTGCCGGTGATCCTCGGCTCCAAGACCGAAGTCGACACCGTGACGGGCTACCACCACGAAAAAGCCGCGTGAGCCCTGCTGACGCTGGATAGAAAAAGCCGGGCATCGCCCGGCTTTTTCATTGGAGAACAGGATGCTATGCCGCCGCCATCTGGCGCGGCCCGGCTTGCATCAACCTGAGGCATTCGCCCGGGGGCAGCGGCCGGCTGAACAGGTAGCCCTGGGCCTGATCGCAATGGTTGGCGCGCAGGTACGCCAGTTGCGAGTCGGTCTCGACGCCTTCGGCGACGACCGTCAGACCGAGACTGCCGGCCAGCGCGATGATGGTCCGCACGATGACGGCGTCGTTCTCGTCGCCAGGAATGTCGCGGATGAAGGAACGGTCGATCTTCAAACAGTGGATGGGAAAGGTCTTCAGGTAGCTCAGCGACGAATAGCCGGTGCCGAAGTCGTCCACTGCAATGCGGATGCCCCGCTGCTCCAGCTCGGCCAGCACGGTCGCGGCAGACGCCAGGTTGTCCATGATCGACGACTCGGTGATTTCCAGTTCGAGGTCGCCCGGCGCCAGCCCGCTGTCGCGCAGCGCTGTGCTGATTTCCTCGGCCAGGTCCTTTTGCCTGAACTGCCGCGTCGACAGGTTGACCGCCATGGTGCCCGCCGCCAGTCCCTGTTCCTGCCAAGCCCGCATCTGCCGGCAGGCTTCGCGCAGAACCCAGTCGCCGATCGGCAGGATCAGGCCACTTTGTTCGGCGACCGGAATGAACTCCTCCGGGCTGACCGCACCGAGTTCGGGCGATTGCCAGCGCAACAGCGCCTCCCACCCCATCAGGCGCCCCGACCGGATTTCCAGTTTGGGCTGGTAATGCAGCGCGAGCTCGTTGCGCGCCAGGGCATGCTTCAGCCGCGCCTCCAGCAGCACCCGACGCTGGATTTCCTCGGACAGGTCGCGACTGAATGCGATGAAGCAGTCGCGACCGGCCGATTTGGCGCGATGCAGGGCAAGGTCGGCATAACGCATCAGGATGCTGGCCGACTCGCCATCGGCCGGATAACTGACGATGCCGATGCTGGCGCTGATTTCCAGGCGGTCGTCGCCGACATCGAATTCGCGGGCCATGGCCTGCAACAAATCCTGGCCGACCTGGCTTGCCCGCTCGGCCGACGCATTTTCGAGCAGGATCACGAACTCGTCGCCGCTGAAGCGGGCCATGAATGCGGCTTTCGGCAGGCTCGCACGTATCCGCTCGGCGACGGCAACCAGCAGCAGGTCGCCATGCTCGTGCCCCAGCGTATCGTTCACATTCTGGAAATAATCCAGATCCAGCAACAGCACGGCACAGGGCGCATCCTGGCGGGCGTGCGCCATCGCCAGCTTGAGCCTGTCGTTGAAGGCCATGCGGTTGGGCAGTCCGGTCAGGTCGTCATGGCTGAGCATGTGGCGCATCTGGCGGAACGGCCGGCTCACGGCCTCGGCATAGATCGCGCGATAAAGAAAGTAATAAGCAAACACCTTGTAGGTGTGTCCCAGCATGTTGGCCGTGCTGCTCACTTCCACATAGACGATGAAGAACAGTTCGCCTGCCGCCATCAGCAGCAGGGCCAGCATCAGGCTTTCGAAATCGCAGTTGGTGATCCGCTTGCGGCGCACGACCAGCAGGACGGCGACCGCGAGGTAGAGGCCGAACACGCCCCATTCGAGCGTCAGCTTGAGCGAGGTCAACCCCTGGCCGGTCACATACATCGCCGGCACGATCTGCGGCGACAGCAGAAGTCCATAGGAAAGCGTCACCAGCGCCAGCAGCACCACGGCCCAGCCGTAGCGACTGGCCGGAAAACGCACGGCGGGGGTTTCCGGAAGCAGCACATAGGCCAGCAGGCCGATCGCGGCGGCATAGCGGCCGAGCAGCCAGAACAGAATGGCTTTATGGGGTGAATTGGGGCTGAGCAGGTCCGGCATGCCCAGGTACGACAGGAAATGCAGGATATCGAACAGCGCCACTGCCAGGAACGCGCAGCCCAGCGCCATCGACCGGGTCGAGCGCATGGTTTCCTGCACGCTGTGTCCGGTGAAAAAGACCAGCGCCGCCACGATGATGGCGAAGATTTCCATCATCGAGTGGGCCGCCAGGAAAGTCGGGCCAGAAATCGTCAGCTGGTTGGCCGGGACGGTCTGCCACACCAGCAGCGGGATGCTCGCGGCCAGCAGCAGTATGCCGGCAAGGCGGTGTGCGTCTTGTCCTTGCAATCGCATCAAAGCAGGTTTCCTCTCTTCTTGGCTGGAGGGGCACACAAATAACCTTACTTATATAGCAAGTATTTCGAGTTTGCAGGCTTCCGTCAACGCCGCGCCGCGGGGCACCCGGCATGACACGACGAACGCGCGATCTCCCGTCGCGCATTCGCTATTAGCGGAATGGGGGCCTAATTCTTGAACCGGGGCCCCACGCTTGCGCAGGGGGCAAGCTGGCGGCGGGCATCTCCAGACCCGCCGTTAGTCAGGGGGGGGGCTGCGAAGCGGGCGAAGGATGGTGCGACGGTGTATGCACGGCAGCATGTTGATGCGGGCGCGAATCGATCTCCTCCGAACGGGCCTGCAGCCGCCTGTCCGACACCCAATGGAAGAACAGCGGAATGAAGAACACCGCGAGAAAGGTGGCGGCGAGCATCCCGCCGACGACGCCGGTTCCGACGGCATGGCGCGCTCCAGCGCCGGCGCCGGTGGAAATCGCCAGCGGCAGCACGCCGAGGATGAAGGCGAGTGACGTCATCAGGATGGGGCGAAAGCGCAGACGCGCCGCCTCCAGCGCGGCCGCCGCGCTGGAATAGCCTTCCTGCTTCTTCAGCACGGCGAATTCGACGATCAGGATCGCGTTCTTCGCCGCCAGCCCCAGCAGCGTCACCAGGCCGATCTGGAAGTACACGTCGTTGGTCAGCCCGCGCAGCCACACCGCGGCGAGCGCGCCGAAGGTGCCGAAGGGCAGCGCCATCAGCACGGCGAACGGCAGCGACCATTTCTCGTACTGTGCGGCGAGGATGAGGAAGACCATCAGCACCGCCAATCCCAGCGCGATGCCCGAGGTTCCACTTGACCGTTTCTCCTGGAACGAGGCGCTGGTCCATTCGTAGCTGAAGTCGGGCGGCAGGGTCTTCTTCGCGATCTCGTCGACGATGGCGAGCGCCTGCCCCGAGCTGATGCCCGGCACCGCGCTGCCCATGATCTTGACCGCCTGCAGGTTGTTGTAGCGGTCGAGCGTCTCCGGACCGGACGAGAAACTGACGCGCGCCAGAGCCGACATCGGCACCATTTCACCCGCTTCGTTGGGAACGAACAGCGCCGACACGTCCTGCGGCGTCTTCCGCGCACCCGGTTCAGCCGACATCAGCACCTGCCAGGTGCGGCCATACTTGTTGAAGTCGTTGACGTAATAGCTGCCGAGGGTGGCCGACAGCGTGCTGAACACATCGTCGATCTTCACACCGAGCATCTTCGCCTTCTCGCGGTCGACGTCGACATACAGCTGCGGCACGTGCGGCCGCCA